>JAKSUP010000319.1 GCA_024408905.1 bacterium | reverse complement strand
TGAGCATCAACTCAAAGTTATTATAGTTCGTGACATCGATATTGCTCTCGTCTTTAACGATTTTAGCAAGTTCATCAACTCTATCTTGATAAACGTCGCATAAGGCTACAACATCAACGTTTTCAAGGCCTAAGAAGGTAGAGAGCATTCCTTTACCACGTTGACCAAGACCTACAAAGCCAATTTTAATTTTTTTCATGCGTTTCAATAATTCAAAACTTAAATGTCTTTAAAAAGAGTGTTTTTATACACTCTATTTTACATACATAGTATTTATTAATCAATATGAAGACCACTAAAACATTGACAATAATCAAAATTCAAATGTTTTATGCAAAAAACTTATATTTTTATATAATATTAAGTAATTATGGAAAAACTCGAAAACAGAAATAACGTTAGACTAACTAACCAAATTGAAATACTAAATATTCTTAGAAAATCACATAGTACAATCACAGATATTGCTGATAAATTAGATATTTCTTTTACTGCTGCTAAAAACATCATTGAAGAAATGTCACATGCAAAACTTGTAAGTATTACAGAAGATAAGCAACAAGTTAATAAAAGAGGAAGAGCTCCTGCGATTGTAAAATTAAATACCGAAAACGGCATTGTTTGCGGAATTGATATGTCTGGCTGGGACATTAAAGTTTTTCTATGTTCATTAGATTGTAAAATCTTATGCAAAAAAGAAATCCCTAGTGTTATGTTCATTGAGCCTGAGCATTTAGATCAAATTAAGGAAATTATTAATGACTTGCTACAGCAAAAAGCTGTCAAAGGCAAAAAACTTTTATCAATTTGCATCTCAACTCCAGGTTTAATTAATGAAAAAACATTAAAATATGAAGATGTTTATCGTGTTCCTAAGTATAAAGAAATGGACCCAATTGAATATTTTAAAAAAGCATTCAACGTTAAAGTAGAAATGTACAACGACGTACGTTTGAGTGCTTTAGCAGAATTAAAGTTTGGAGCATTTCCATCAAAACCATTTAACGGAATTTTCATGCATATTGGAACCGCTTGTGGTTACGCTCTCATTATTAATGGAAAAATATATAAAGGCTCCAATGGATTTGCTGGTGAACTTGCAACATATAATAATATTGATGTTTATTCAAAAACTTGGGCAGGTAGAATTTATGGTATCTATGATATTTTAAGAAGTGAGCAAAAGGATTTGCCTTTCTACACACCAGATGGTGATGAAAAAACAATCTTTAATAACTTAATGAAGAGATACAAAGAAAAAGATCCACTGCTTTTATGTAAGATTGAAGAATCAATCAAAATGAACGCAGTTACTATTATCGGCTTACTTGCATCACTTGATATTGAATACCTTGTTATTGAAGGCCCAATTTTAAGTTTTGGAAAAGAATATATTGAAACTCTTACTAAATATATCCATGAATATTCAACTGCTAAAATAAGAGCAAAAATCATTCCTTCTTCTTTAGAAGAAAAAACATCAATAATCGGAACAGCATATCAAGCTGTAACTTCCTATTATCTTGATGCCCTTAAAAAATTAACTATTAAAAGAATTAACAAAGAAAACTTCAAAATTAATAAAGTCTTTTATGAAATTTAGCAAATATGGAAATTGAGAAAATTGATAAAAACACTGTTACAGTCGATGGAGTG
>JAKSUP010000318.1 GCA_024408905.1 bacterium | reverse complement strand
GAATAGAAAGTGATATTTAAACTTTAAAAGAGATGGGCATTAAAAAACTTATTATGACACCGATATGGGGAAATGATAACAAATCTTCTCATCACTATTGGAATAAAAACGATATGCAAATTCCGGATGAAATCGGAAGTGTTGAAAACTACGAAAGTATGATAAGAAAACTTTTTCAAAACGGTATGCAATATGTAGATGATTTTGCGGTAACTTCCGAAGGATTAGAGGGAATTCACGTACAGTACGCTTTGCGTTGGGCAAATCAAAATCCGCAAACTTATTATTGGTTTAGAATGAACGGACTGGAAAACGGGCCTTTAACGCTTGGAATTGTACCTAAAAATAAAGAAAATTTACGACACCGCATAGTTAATCCGAGCGTAATTTATAATCCTGAAACAAAAACAATTGAACAAAATCCTGAATATAATCCGCATAGAGAAACATATTTTCAAATTTATGATGCTTCACAGGTGTCAGAAGAACAACTTGCAGACAAAAACAAACTTATTAAAAAGTATAATAATATACATTCAGAAAACAAATTATTGATTAACAATTCTAATGAAACGGTTATAAATTATGCGTTTGAAATTGATCCTGACGAGTACAAAAACAGACTGGAAGAATTTGTAAAATTAAATAAAACGGCAGAAAAACCGATTGAACTTAATTCTCCCGAAGGTACAATGTTTATAGGGCAATTTTCACATTTCAAAATAGGAACTGAGGCTGAAGGTGCCGTATTTTGGGATGCAAATAAAGACATACTTAAGCGAAACTATTATATATCTCCTTATGATGAAAAATTGATTAGTGCAATTCCTGACTTAAACGAACGTGACGCTGTAAGAGAATTGATAAAACGTGCAAATATCGAAGTTCAGGATATGGCAATTCAGGCCGGCGTATACAGAACACAATTAGTTAATGATATCCAAAATTTGTATACCGCTCAAATGCTTAAAAATGCAACAACATACAATGATATAAAAAATCTTATCGGTGTAAAACTGCCTAAAGAAGCAATGCTTGATGAAGATGCAATTCAAAATGTATTAGACGGGTGGTATAATCTTTCGCCAAAAGGTACTGAGCCAAAAGATGATATAACTGTTCGTGCTCTTATGAAATTACCGCTCGATTCGCTGGAATTAGGAGAAAATACGACAGGCGTTTTATCTACATCATTCTTTACAAACAGAGCGCCGAGTGAAAGTGAAATCGGTCTTTCCCGATATGAATTTTATCAACAGGGTTCGGGAATTTATTCTCCGTACCATCTTACATATCATGATGCAGACAATCTATATGCAACAAAATTAAAAGATTTTACTTGGGAAATTATTGAAAAAGTTAATTCATCTTCACCAGAAAAGCTTATTGATTCAAACGGCAATTACACAGAGTATGGGGAATATGTTATTAATTTATTAGGCAAAGATATTGCGAAATATGCATTTTTGAAGGCTCTTACAGGTGACAAATTGCAAGCAAAAATGTTTTCTGATGATATATTAAAAGGCAAAATCAATTACAATTATCCGGAAATTAAAGAGATAACAACATTAAAAGCACTTGGGATAAATGCATCAAGTCCTGCTGAAGAAGCAAAAGCATTGTTAAGACGTATTTCAACAGGATTAGATACATTGGAC
>JAKSUP010000317.1 GCA_024408905.1 bacterium | reverse complement strand
CTTTGCGTTACTTTTCTTTAAATTTCCTTGTTCCAGAACCAGAATAAATATCATCACAGCAAGCATTATTGATACAACAGGTGAAGAATAACTGCTTTTCACTCTGAAATCTGCATTTGCCTTTATCACATCTCCACCTTTTATAAAAAAAGGCAGCAGAATTCTGCAAATAATCCCACTCAATAAACCGGCAAAAACTCTCACTAAAATAAAAAATCTTATTCTTATTTCGCTTGATATTATCGCTTTAATCTGCATTATTACACAAATTCCGCCAAATGATATTAGTCCGCTGACTATCGGCAGAAACCTATATGTATATATGTTCAATTCAGTTATTGTACTAACATCAAGCAAACAACATATTATTTTCATTTTCTGTTCTGATGTGACAAATCTGCTGTATACAGGTTCGGATATTGCGATTAAGGCTGAAAAGAAAATTATCATTCCACATAGCATCAGCATCCCCTTTGATGCATCAGCCACACTTTCACATAGCATCACTCCCCTCTTTCCGCTGATTTTCTGACATTCTGATTTGTCGCTTAACTGCTTTCGGAATATTAATCCAAGTATAAACGCAATTACTATATTTGCAATTATATTTGATAGCATTATAAGTTTTTCCGCATCATTGCCGTACTGTGTAACACAGCCGCAAACAAATGCTCCCCCTGCGCCATAACAAACACAAAGGTATTTTTCCGTTTGTTCCTTTGTGATTTTTCCCGAATTATAAAGTTCATTCAGCATTTTTGCTCCAATCGGATAACCTGCAAGCATACTAAACAGAAAAATAACAAATGCTTCGCCATTCATTCCAAACGTAAATCTCGAAAAGCGGTCGGATACAAAAGCTGCCTTACTGATAATTCCGCTTCTAGTCGCTATTCCGGACACACACATCATAAAAAAAAGTGACGGGATAATAATGTTTGTACATCTCATAACTCCGCCATATACCGCACTTTTTATCGTTTCTGTCTGACTTACTGCCTGAAAAAGCAGAAAAATAACTGCAAGCCACAACGCTGTTTTTTTCATATTATCCACCCGATTTATCATATTATATATAAACTGTATTTTTATAATTTCTATGTCTGGTGGGAAAAAATTATGTTTCATAAATTTACCGACAAATGCCGAGATGTACTCTATCTTAATCCTACGCTCAATCTTCAAAGCAATAAAGAGCTTTTTATTGAAAACTGCAAAAGAATTGAAGAATATAACGAGGTTTGCATCCGTCTTAAATCTAACGGACTTATTATTCAAATCTGGGGCAGCGGTCTGAGAGCCTTTGACTTCCGTACAAACGGGATTATCATTAAAGGACATATTGAACGTATTGAACTTCTTGAAAAAAGGTGATTTTTTGCTGAAAAAATTCAATGAATACATGAAATTCGGTGCTAAAGGAAAAAAACTTTATAAATTTATAAATGCTCTGCACCATAGTCATATTTACTGCTTCAACCAGTACTGTAAAGACGATACTTTCTATGCCGAAATCTACAAAAAAAATCTTAAACTCATTCGACAGCTTGCTGATGAATTCAATATTTCTCTGGAAATTATTGAATTCAACTCAGTTATAAGAAATTTGAAAAAATATCGTTTTCGCTTTGGTATCCCAATCGGCTTAATCATTGCTGTGCTGATTTTCCTTTATTTTTCAA
>JAKSUP010000316.1 GCA_024408905.1 bacterium | reverse complement strand
AAATGTCAAGAAAAATGGGAAAAAAAAGAACATCCTGTTTCAGGTTCACTCGTTCCACTTGTTAATTGTCTACCTAAATGTGGTGCAAGTTCTTTAGGTAATAATTTATTAATTGAAAAAACAAATGAATGTGTGGCTGATTGCGCTTCTATTACTCCTGGAAAATATTATGAATTTAATAAAGTATGTTATATTGATATTTGTCCGATAAATACTAAAGAAGATGGAAATTCACAAAAATGTGTGTGTGATCCCACTTATGGATATTGGCATAAAAATAATGATGAATCCCTTGAATGTGGGTTAGAAAAGTTAGAAAACTGTCCTTCAGACAAACAATTATATAATTATGATACAAAAGAGTGTGTTACAAAGTGTATAGATCCTTATTTATATAAACTAGGAAAAACATGTCGAAGTGCGTGTCCAACTGGTTTCAAAGCTAATGAAGCAACAAATGAATGTGAAACTGATAGTTTTACGAAAGCAAATAATCTTAATGAACTTAAAGAGTTAGTTGATAAGGATTATATAAATTTAATTAAAGAAGCTGAGGGTGGAAAAATAATTTCTTTTGAAAATGAAGGTTCTTTACACGCTTATAAACTAAATAAAGACATACCAGGTCTTGAATATAATGCATTAGAAGAAAATTTAACTCTTATTAATATTGATAAGTGTATAAAAAATGTTTATGATGCCAACGGATTAAGTGATAGCGCTTATATTTACGTAATCAAATATGATGTTTTGAACTCGACAAAAGATTATCTTTATAATACTGCTGAATATGATTTTTATTCAAAAGAAGAAACACCAGGAGATCCAGTGATTAAAAAACTAGACATAAGTATTTGTACTGGTTACTCTGTTTCAGTTAGTTATCCTATTATTAATTACATAAAAGACGAAAATTGCCCATTTAGCGAATCAGTTAAAAATGAGTTTATGAAACGTTTTGAAATAGCCAAAAAAGTCCACGCAGAGAATCCAAATGTAGATTTATTTAACTACAACGACCCAGTTTATTACGATATTTGCACCCCTTTCAGCATCGATAACAAAGATGTTATCCTAAGAGACAGACGTAACTTCCTTTATCCAGGAATTCATTTATGCGAAAACAACTGCACCCCAGCTTACACTGATTACGCCAGAGAAAGATTCGTATGTGATTGTTTATTAAAATCCAATATTTTCTTAGATCGAAACGGATATCCAAGTGAAACAAGTAATTTTGGTAATTTTTCTTACAACAACACAAAAGTTGCACAGAGGGGCCCTACAAATTTCCCAGTTTTATCATGCATTGACAATTTTAAACACGATAAAAAACACGTAGTTACAAAAAATGCAGGATTTTACTATGCTGTTATAGTAGGAGGTGCAATAGTTTTATGTGGTATAGTTTCTATCTTTAGTTATTTTGTTTTGTCAAAAAAAATAAAAAAAAAAGAAGGAGGAGACGCCGCCCAAAAAGCCGCCAAGGAAAAAGCTCTCACCGCTAGTCAAAAGAGGCTTAACACTAGCACCGAGAGAAACGAAGCAGCCCCCCCTCCGCGAAAGGGCGAAGTTGATTTTGATGAGAAAAATAGAAGAATTAAGAACATTGACTATGGGGAAAAAATAGATGTCATGGACTACAGTGGGGACATTGAACCTGAGGAGGAACCAACTTGTCTTA
>JAKSUP010000315.1 GCA_024408905.1 bacterium | reverse complement strand
TTGTTCATATAATCTTAAGAGAGCAGGTGCCATTTTATGCGTAATAGTTCCTGCGCATATCAATAAATCTGCCTGTCTTGGCGAACCTCTGAATACTTCCGAGCCGAATCTTGCAATGTCATTATTTGAAGCGACGGTTTGCATCATTTCTATCCCGCAGCAGGAAGTCGCAAAAGTCAGCGGCCAAAGTGAGTTTGCTCTGCTCCAATTTAGTATAAAATCTATAGAAGTTACTATAATATTCATACTATCGCCACCTCAATAAATTTCGTCTTAATACAAAGAAAAGTCCCAAAAGTAAAATGGTAAGAAAAATGAATGCTTCAATAACAGCAAATAGACCAAGTGAATTTACTGATACTGCAAAAGGGTATAAAAAGATAGTTTCCACGTCAAAAATCAAAAACAAAATTGCATAGTTAAAATATTTTATGTCAAATTTTATTCTTGCATCTCCGCATGGTATTATGCCACATTCATAAACCGAGTCTTTTACTAAAGATTGTTTTTTGTATTGACAAATAAATCCTGCAATTACCATAAGAAGTGCAAATAATGCCGATACAACCATAAATATTATAAGGCAAGTAAATTCTCTCAAGTTTTGTACCCCTAAATTACAATTTTGCAAAGCCCTTAACTTATATTTTCACGTAAAAATTTTCCTGTTACAATAGATTATTATATAATATTAAGATGAATTTATGCGACAACTTTCTAAGGTATTATTAGTAATATTTATTTTTATGGCAGGAACGGCATCTTTTGTGTCGGCACATCAAAGCGGAGTAAAATATTCAATTCCCGTCGAGTATAAAAATTTGTCTGAAAATGAATTAAAACCGATTGCGCATGATTATTTTTACAGCTCACTTAATGCTGAAGGATGTGTGTTAAATGAAGATACAACCAAAGCGCTTAATTTATACACAATCTTGCAGCAAATGAATCCTCAAAACATAAGTTATTCAATTAAATTAGGGATTTTATACGATAAATTGGGAAAAGACAGATACGCAAAAGGAAGTTTTGCGCATGCTATAGGGATTGCGCCCACTAAAGCCGTCGGATACTATTACTACGGTGAATACTACTATAAAAGAGGTCAATTTCGACAAGCATTAAGGTATTATAATCAGGCATTGGAATATTTGGAAAAACCCAGCTACGAATTATATTACAAGTTGGGAGATGTTTACCAAAAATTTGGCGATACAAAACAATCTTTAAAATATCTTAATCTCGCAAAAGATATTAAACCAAATTCTGAAATTAATTCCAAGATAAAAAATGTTGAAATAACAGATTCGGTTAATATTATGTATTACAGAGATTAATCGGTCAGTTTATTTCTTGAATAGAGCCAAATTATTCCAACTAAAGAAATGTAGAACAATAATTCTGTTATTTCTTCAAATACCATATTATGCATTGAGTGTTCGGCAAAAAGTCCTAATCCCATACCTAAACACATCAAGAAAATGTTCCAAAACGGTAGTTTTGTTGTTCTTAAATAATTCCACAGATTAACAAAAAGTTTGTTTTTTAAGAAATAAATTCCGACTGAAGCTATAAAAGCACCATATATAGGGTGAGCCAGATATCCGTATTTGATGTCTTTCCAGCCGTAGTAAGCATTTTCTGTCCCCGGTATCGGGAAGAAAAGTGTTCTTCCGCAATTCACTTATCTCAAAATTAAAATTATTAAGACGAAACCTGCAAAAATAAAAAACTTCCTGTCAAATTTCGCATTGATTTT
>JAKSUP010000314.1 GCA_024408905.1 bacterium | reverse complement strand
TGACGATATGAAAAATGTATGCAAGTGGCATCTTAAAATGATTGTTTTTTGAATAATTTTGCAAGTTAACTTGCAGGAGGTTGAAAGGCAAAAATACAAAAAATCTATAAAAACTGGTGTTTTTTAGCTTGATGACTGCTTGCAAGAGAGGATAGGATCTATGTATGCCAATAAGCTGTACATGCGCTATTTAATGTTCAAAAAGACTTAAAAATTGAAAACACAAAAGCTAAATCATGATTATATTAATTGCGCTTTGTGATATTAATGTTTATGAATTTTAAGGGAGCAGGTTGTGAAAGTTTGTGTTATACTTTTATAAAAAATTATGAGGGATATTTTATGAAGAGTAAATGTATAGCAATTCTTCTTATGGCATTGTCTCTGAGCTTGATTGGTTGTGGAGAAGAAGCTGCGACCATAAATGAGAGTGAGGATCTTGTTACTGATTCTGGAACAGTTCAAATTGAAATAGAAGAAGTTGCCCCTGAGGAGAATAAGGTAGAAGAGTCTACTGTAGCAAAAACAAGAAAGCCTATTAGGGTAGCAGTTGTAGGTAGCCCGGCAACTGATATTTTAGAGTTAGCTGATAAAGCGCTTGAGAATACAGACTATTGTATAGAGATAGTTAAGTGTGATGATTTTAAATCACCTAATGAACTTGTGATGAATGGTGATGTTATTGCGTGCTTATCTGAGAATCAGGTGTTGCTAGACAGTTACAACAAAATTGATGATTCAGATTTAATTATTGCTGAAAGAATATATGTTGATCCATTAGCTATTTTCCCGGGAAAGATTCAGAAATTAAATGAATTAACTAATAATGAAACAATAGCCATTGAAAGTGGAGATGTTAATGTCGCAAGAGCATTATATCTTTTGGAGCAGAAAGGCATTGTTTCTATTAAAGAGGGCGCATTATATCAGGCAACAATGGAAGATGTAACTTCTAATCCTTACAATATTAAAATAGAACAAGTTGATTTGAGTGCTGGTTGGCCAGATGTAAACAAATACGGATTAATCATTTCAGATTATAATCGTGCGGTTATTAGTGGTGTTGATCCAGCAACTTCAATAGGTGAAGAAAATAGAAATTCTAATATCTTTGATCTTTTTGCTGTTGGACTGGTTGTTAAATCTGATGACGTCGATAACCCTATGCTTAAGACATTATCAAAAGCAATTAACTCAGAAGAAGTAGAAGATGCAATAAAGGAAAGCTTTTATAAATCAGTTTTAGACTATAAATAATATTACCCCTGGAATTTTTCCAGGGGTTTTGTCTACTTTCTGATATCAATATGCACGTCTTTATCCGGTCTTATAATATAGGATTGTTTATCTGGTAAATACCCATTACTATCCGTATCTTTGTGAGTGCTTCTCAAAAGATAATTCAATGTGATTTTTAACTTATTAGTATCGCATTTATCAATGATACTTTCTGGGATACTAATTTCGTATGATGCTGTTTTGTTGTGAATAAATGCTAATCCTTTTAAGTGATAGATGTCTTTATGCGCAAGGTTTGATATAAGCACGAATCTGCAGGACAAAAACAACAACAAAAGTAATGTAAGAAATATTAGGCTGGTTATTATGAATATCCGCAAAAATTTCGTCCATTCATTAATATCAGACTTTTGCGGTAAAGTTGAAATGTCTCTTTCTACCGCGGCATTCATATCTGGTTGTTCGATTTCTTTGACTTCTTTGGTGGGAACAGGAGTTTGGGTATTCGCTTTAACATCATAATAAG
>JAKSUP010000313.1 GCA_024408905.1 bacterium | reverse complement strand
ACAACGCATTATCCTGATACTGAGCCGTAATTGTTTTGGTAAATGATTTATAGCCTATAAGGTCTGCCGTTACACAGAATATTATTAAAAGCGTTGCTGTTCCCGCTATTACTGCGGAGCTTAGCTTTTTATTTTTCTTTTTAGTATTCCTCATTATCAATACCTCTGGGTTTATTAAAATACAGATCTAGTATATTGTAACACACTTTTTATGTTTTTTTCAATAATAAACATAAAAAATCCGCTTATCCGATTTTAATTATCAGACAAACGAATTTATTTCTCTTCGTGATTTTCACTATTATTTTCATTTTTTAAAGATTCTTTATAATTTTCAATCATTTCTTTGAGCATACTGTCAATTTTTTCTTTTTTCTCCGGTGATACTACTCTGTAAGTTGCAATTATTCTTTTTTCTTTTATTGTTAATTCAGATTCGAAGTTATTATTCATGCTTTTCATCTCCGATAAATCCGCAAATGTATAAACGCTGTACACTGCAGTTTACTTATTTCCCAACTCCCAAAACGCTACCGCACTTGCCGCCGCAACATTCAGGGAGTCAACATTGTTGCACATCGGAATTTTAATAACATAATCGCTTTTTTCTATTGTTTCGGACCTCAGTCCGTCACCTTCACTGCCCAGAATAATTGCGAGCCGGTTTTCTTCCGAAAGACAAGGGTTTTTGATTGAAACTGAATCATCTCTCAACGCCATTGATGCAGTTTTGAAATTCAGCGAATGAAGAATATTTACAATATTTTCCCCGTCATTCTCAACTACTGTCCACGGTATCTGAAATACGGTGCCCATACTTACTCTGATTGCCCGCCTGTATAAAGGATTGCTGCATGAGTTACAGAGAATTACGCCGTCAATATTAAGAGCGGCTGCATTTCTGAAAATTGCTCCCACATTTGTAGGATTCATAATATTTTCCAGCACTGCAATTCTTTTTGCATTTTCGGTTATTTCTTCAACAGACTTGATTTCCGGTCTGTGCATAGCGCATAAAATCCCCCGTGTAAGCATAAAACCGGTAAGCTGTGTAAGAACATCAAACTCAGCTGTGTAAACAGGTATATCCCCGCACCTTTCAATAATTGAAGCCGCCTGAGTCTCAATATGCTTTTTTTCACACAGCATAGATATCGGTCTGCACCCCGCATTAAGTGCTCTTTCAACTACCTTCGGGCTTTCGGCTATAAATATTCCGTTTTCAGGATGTTCACGGTTGAGAAGCTGTGCTTCCGTAAGCCTTGCGTAAACATCCAGCTCAGGAGAATTAAAATCAGTTATTTCCTTAATATTCGGTTTTGTATATTTACACATTATACTCATCTCGCTGAAAGAAATATGTATAATTTTGTCAAAAAAACATTATTTTGTCAAGACAAAAAAACAATACATTCAAAATATAAAGCTAAAAAGTGTTTATTTTTCCGATTTAGAATTTAGAAATGTAATAAGATGGTGTATAATACAGTATTATTCAAAGTGTTTTACATGACATAGATTATTCCGAACAAGGAGAGTACAAATGTATAAGATAGTAAAAAAAGAACAGTTGAACAGTACGGTAACTTTGATGGAAATAGAAGCTCCGTATGTAGCTGCGAAGGCACAGCCCGGTCAGTTTATTATTTTGCGTGTAGACGATGAAGGTGAAAGAATACCTCTTACGGTTGCAGGATATGACAGAGAAAACGGAACTGTAACCGTAATATTTCAAATCGCAGGCGCAACCACACAAGCACTGAATAATAAAACCCAAGGCGAATATATTCAGG
>JAKSUP010000312.1 GCA_024408905.1 bacterium | reverse complement strand
CAGATTATTATGGAGAAGGCAAAAAAAGCCATAATTGAAAAAATTTTCCCTCACATTTGCAAGTATCAAAAATTATTTGTACCTTTGCAGCAAAAATAAGGATAATTATGAATAGATCTTTTCTATTGAGTGTTTTATTTTTCGCTTTTTGCTTTATTGCTTGTGAACCCCGGAACCAAATAGAGGAAAACGAAAAGCCGGAGTCTAATGAAATTGATTCTACTTGTTTTACGATGATTTCTGCATCACAAGCAGAAAGTATTGTTACAAAAGGTACATTACTTCATTTGTTAATACATACTTGTCGGAACAAGGCAATTGGTTGAGTGATAATAGACAGTATTGTTATCGTGCTCATAGTTCAAACAATCCAGATGTATATATTTATTCATTGGATACCATTCCGACTAATGAAACACCAATATACATTGAGGGTGTAATTGCCAATATTTCAGGATCAAATATTCATTCTAAAAAACATGCCGAAGGAACACGATTCTTAGTTTTGCAAGAAGTTGTAGATGGTAAACAGCAAACCCTAAGAGTAATGGCTCAAATGCCTGATAGCGTTTGCGTACTTGGGCAAAAACTGTTAATAAGAGTTGATGGTCTTGCGATTGGAAAAAATACCAATCAAATTTATTTATGCTCACCCAAAAAATATGAAGCTGCGGATATAATAAATCAGCAGAAAGTAGAGCAAAAAGTAGGTTGGGCACCGGGTGAAATTTTAGCAAAAGATTTGTGCAGTAAAGTGTGGCGCATTGGTTCTGCCAATCCTAATGCGATTGTACGAGACATTATTTCTATTAATGATTATATCAATATTTTAGGTGTTGAGGCACGACAATTGGATGGTCACATAGTAACAGTAAAAAATGTTCACTTTACTGGACAATTATTTGGAACAAGTGCTGATGATAAAGTAAATTGCTATGGTGAGCCAAGTACAAGCGCGTATGCTGCAACATTTGCTCCAACTACCGCAGGACTTAATTACCCACAACAAAGGATATTCAAAGAGTATAATAATGATTATTTTTCGCAAACATCGTGTTATGAAGATATGCCGTTAGCATTAGTTAAATTACCAGATTCTAAATATGAAGGAGAAATAAGTGGTGTTTTGACTTATATATGGGATAACCCTGTTTATAATCCAGACTTGAGGAATTGGTCTATAAGTATTGAAAATACAACGGATCTTAATCTCAAAACGTGGGAAGATGAAACTTGGCAGCCAATTCTTTGGTTTAATCCAAAATATACTTGTGAGCAAATTGCAAACAAATTAAATGGAATGGCTTTTGAATATACATATAGTGTAGGATTAGAGGGATGCATAGGTGAAGGTTATCTTGGTTTTACAAAGGACTCCATTTATCGTTGGTATGCTAATGTTAAAGATGGAAAAGCTGTAAACGGTGGATATATGAAAGGTACATACACGATTGATAATCTTTATAGACAGGATACCGGTATTCTCTGGTTTGATTATTATGAAAAACAGTACGCTGCTGTTGGTGGCGGATATACTATTACACAAGATTTTGAAGCACAAAGGCAGAAATGGCATGATCCCTTTGAATTTGTAATCAGTAAGTTGATGGAGCAAGATTCGTTGATTGTTTTTTATGAAGGAATAAAATGCAAAAATATGTTAGACATCTATTATAATCCATTTACACCTGTTATAAAATAAATGTAGATTATTTTAATAGCCCTTACTCATAGAGTTTGGGCTATTTTTCTGCTAAATGACCATTACGCCTCACATTGTTGGTTATTATTTTGTCCTTTTCGACTTCTTTTTGT
>JAKSUP010000311.1 GCA_024408905.1 bacterium | reverse complement strand
CCAGTTGGGTTATTTGGTGAATTAATTCATATAGCTGAAGTTTTTTCTGTAATTCCACTTTTTATTGCATCAATGTCTAGCTGAAATGTATTTTTGTCTGCAGAAATCTCTACAATTTTGGCAAGAGCATCTTTGGCTCACATATAATATTCAGCAAAATATGGCGTTATTAAAATTATTTCTTCATCAGGTGCAACAACAGCATTTATACTTGCTTTTATCGCTCCAGCAGCACCACTTGTAATAAAAACATTATCAGCAGACGCTGGAAATTTATAATTATCACGATAAGACTTTGCTATTATTTCTCTAACCTCAGGAAAGCCATTGCCCATAGAATACGAATGAAGATATACGGGATCTTCGTCTATCAACTTCTTCAAACATTCCTTAACTTCTTTTGGAGCAGGAACGTTTGGATTGCCAAGACTGAAATCATAAACTTTGTCATCGCCAATTTCTGCCTTGCGGCTTAGCCCATAAGCATAAAGTTTTCTAATTGCGCTTGGTCGTTTGCCTAATTTGTAATATGGCTCATTAACGACTTGTTTGTCCTCATCTTTTTTTTATTGTATATGTACAATTGCACATCATTTGTCACACAACAAACATTGTAATTTACCTGCATATTATACTTAATAATCATTGATTTGTATTAAAAACATAGAAACTTAATGGCTTTTTGCCGAAATAATACTTTTTACGCTACAAAAACATCCAAGATAATGGTTGTCTATAAAAAAATCACGAATTTTTTTCGACAAGTGTCTAATAAGCTGTTATTACCGCTAAGTTTTAGAGGATTTAAATATGCGAATATTTTTGCTATCTATAAATTTTAAACAGCGTTCAAATCCAAAAGATGCCATAACAATAAAATAACCGACATATAAAAATAAATATCTTTCACTAAGCTCAGTAAACAAAATAAACACCGTACATATTAATACTGAAAGCGCTAATACATTTAAAACTTCATTTTTGTTTTTGCTCAACAATGCTATTACACAAAAAAACAATATAAGCGTTCACAGCAACTTTGTGCTGTATGAAAATCTTGAATCCGCATACAGCGTATCATATAAATGCAAGTCTTGATGCTCATGAAAATTACACGAATCAGATTGATAATAATATTCAATTATGTTATTTGTTGGGGCATCATCAATTGCATAGATTCAGGGAATTGGCAAACAAAAATTACCGGAACAATACAAAATTAAAAGCTTTTTATATAAAAATTTAATGAAGCTAGCTGGAGTAAATGATTTTATTTGTTCTTTAATGCTTGATTGGGCATATTCATTAATGTCGCCCTGTTCAAGATGCTCTAATATACTACTTCTAATTTCTTGATCAAAGCGGCCATCAGAATTTTGCGATAGCCCTATCATTACAAAACTTAGAGGCGGCAACGCTTTATCTTTATCAAAATGGTAATAAAAATATACTGTTTTTTGAAATGACATTCATAATATCAATACTGAGACTATACATAATATAATTATTTTTATATACGTTTTTAATTGAACGATTTTTGAATTAAAAATTTCTTTGATACTATTTGTGCGCGCACAGCGAATGAAACTAATTAATTTCACAACAATAATCGCAACAGTAACAGCAAGAACTGTTGGCTTAATAAAATAGCCAATAACAGAAAATATAGAAATCAGTATATATTTCAAATACTTATTTCTTATACAAACAAAAGTAAACAAAATAAAAGAACATACAATAAAACCATACGCATCTGAATAAGGAACTATACTTTGAATTGAAATTCCTATAAAAAACACAGAAACGATGTATAAAAATAAAGCCGCAATATTACCACAG
>JAKSUP010000310.1 GCA_024408905.1 bacterium | reverse complement strand
GTTAATACCGTAGTAAAATCTTTGAATGCTATAGTTGAAAAAAATCCTTTGAATTATCGTCTTACAAAAGGACAGCCCTTCTATCAGTATAAATTCAAGAAATTCTTAACAGACAGTGCACTTGGTATGTTACCGTCAAAACCGTGGGACGGCACAGCAGATGCAACAGGCGGATATATAATTGTTCGTGAAGACGGTGAAGTACTTTGTTATCATCTGTTTAACCGTAATGAGTTTGAAAACTATCTTATAAATAACACAAAATTTGAAACGGCAAGTACGAGCAGACACGGATTCGGCACAATGTATAAAGAAAACGGTAAATATTATTTGAAGTTAAATCTTCAGATTAGATTTATTAAGTAAATGAAAATAGGAAGTTTATTTGCAGGTATAGGCGGCATTGATTTAGGATTTGAGCAAGCGGGTTTCGAAGTTGCATGGGCAAACGAAATAGATAAGTATGCTTGTATGACTTACCGTGCGAATTTTCCCGAAACTTTATTAATTGAATCAAATATCAGGAATGTTGATTTTTCGCAACTTGAAAAAGTAGATGTTCTAACCGCAGGTTTTCCGTGTCAACCGTTTTCCGTATGTGGCAAAAAGCAAGGCTTTTCTGACGAGAGAGGCAATCTGTTTTTCGAGATTATGCGTGCCGCAGATGCTTTGCAACCGCCGATAATTTTTCTTGAAAATGTTGCTAATCTTACAGAACACGATAACGGAAAAACTTTCAATATCATACATAACGAACTTGTCAGCAGAGGATATATTATTCGATATATTGTTGCCGATGCTTGTGATTATGGTGTTCCGCAACACAGAACAAGAACATATATCGTTGCGTTTAAAGATGAAGATGCATCAAAAAGGTTTAAATTCCCGGAAAAGTGTACGCTGAATAAGCACATTGCTGATGTTATTGATATGACCAAAGAAGCTGACAAATCTTTATATTATGACGAAAACTCATACGAATATAAAAAGCTGTCTGCGGCAATAACAGACAGCAATCAAATATATCGTTTTTCTGACTACGGAATACAGAAAAGTAAAGATGGTATCTCTTTTACCTTAAAGGCAAATATGGGGACTTGGTATAATCGCATTCCGATAATCAAAGACAATTTCGGAATACGCAAAGTTTCTCCGTATGAGTGTCTTGCTCTCATGGGATTTCCAAAAGGTTTTGTGTTTGGCAATATATCGGAAAAGAGTAAATATAAGCAATGCGGAAATAGCGTTACAGTTGAATTAATTAAAATGATTGCTGAAAACATAAAAAACAATAATATAAAACTTAAGCAAGGTGAAAATTGTGTCATTAACTGAAATTGATATTGAAAAACGACTCATTAATAACGACTCACTTTTCAATAATATTCATGTTATTAATCAATATTTTGATATAATTCCCAGCGATAACAAACATTACGGAACAAGTATAGATTATCAGGATTTAACCGAACGGAGAGATGAGTTTTTAAATGAACTATATGACTCCATTGTAAATTGGGTATACAGTTCTGAAAAATATGCTCAAATAAAAAAAGCTGCAATTGATAAAGGAAAAACAGAAGAAGCGGCCTCTTCAGAAGTTCAACGAAAAGCACATCAAAAATTCCGAGGTAATAAGAATTCTGATAATTTGTTAATACAGGGACAATTAGGCGAACTATTATTATTTCATTACATTCAAAAGTTTGAAAAAGCAGCACCTTTATTGCGAAAAATAAAAATTATGACATCAAATAAACATGAGCGATTTGGTGCAGATGCTATTCATTTTAAATTTGATAACGGTAAACCGATAATTATTTTAGGTGAAGCAAAAACATATACAAGCAAGTACAAATTCAATCAA
>JAKSUP010000031.1 GCA_024408905.1 bacterium | reverse complement strand
TATTTTGCACGATACCACAACCTGTGAGTCGTATTTTTTGACCATTTTGAGTATTTGGTGCCACTTTTACAATAACATTACCATTTAATGTAGCAATTTTAATATTTGCTCCCAAAACAGCCTCGTATGGAGTTATGGGAATTGTTTTAATAATGTTTAATCCGTCAGTTTTATAATTTTGTGGTTCTACTATATGTATAGTTAAGTACAAATCCCCGTTTCTACCACCGTTAACCCCTTTATTTCCCTCTCCTGCCAGTCTGATTTTAGAGTTGTTTGTTACGCCTTGTGGTATTTTAACTGAAAATTTTTTGTAATCGGCAGTATTTCCTTTTCCGTTACAATGTTTGCATATTCCACCATTTACGAATTTTTTACCTTTACAATATGGGCAAACCTGTGTCTGCAGCATATTAATAGTTTTTGTTGTACCAGCCATTGCTTCAAAAATGGTTATATCAATATCACTATTTATATCTTCACCATTTTTAGGCGTTATATTTTTTTCTTCACGAAAACTGTTTTCTCTTTTTTTATTTTTTATAAAATCTTCCCAACTAAAGCTAAACCCTTTGCGTGCAGTTTCTTTTTTAACTTCTTCTTGCCTTTGTTCATGTACGGTTTTGTTTGATTTTGCATAAGAATAAAATCTTAGTGTTCTGTCATACTCTTCCTTTTTGATTTTATTTGAAAGAATTTCATAGGCTTCATTAATTTCCTTGAATTTTGAAAGCACGTCTGAACCGTTACCTGCTATATCAGGATGGTATTTTCTCGCCAGTTTTCTGTATGCTGACTTTATGTTTTCGGCTGTATCAAACTCCGTAACGCCGAGAATTTTGTAATAATCTTTAGTCATACTTGAGATTTAATGATGTTATAAAAAAAGTCAACATACACTCGGCTAAATTTATGCTTTTAGTTTTCTGAATTCATCCCCAATGCATTTATCTCTCAAAGTACATTTCCCCTCCCCTCAAATACATTTACTCCAAATAATACATTTACTCCAAATATTATGTTTCCCTCCCACCAAAAAATATATTTACCCCAAAAAGAAAACCACATTTTATTGTGGTTTAACTCTCGTTAGATAAAGGAGTGGAGGAGAAAATAAAGAAAAGAGATTCTATTATATGTATGCCACATTATATACATTTTATAACACTTTTATATCAATATTGTTACAAAACTACATAAATCTTTACAAATCAGAGCTGAAAAGTAGTTATATTTTGAAAGTTTTTGTAGTATAATTTTCATAGAATTGTTAAGAAAAAAGGGGATTTTGAATAAAATCGTTTTTTTTATAAAGGAATAAGGAGAAATTTATGATAAATGTTGCCGTTTGTGGAGCTAACGGGAAAATGGGAAAAGAGGTTATAAAAGCTGTTGAAAATGCAGATGATATGACTCTTGTTGCTAAGATAGATATATATGACGGACAATTTGCTACTATAAAGGATGCTAAAAATTCAGTTGATATTGATGTTTTAATAGATTTTACACAACCTGCCTCAGTATATGAAAATGCCTTGTATTGTTTAAATAACGGAATAAAAATTGTTATTGGAACAACAGGTCTTTCCGACAGTCAAATTAACGAACTAAAAGTGTTATCAGAAAAAAACAATGTAAGTTGTTTTATTGCTCCTAATTTTTCAACAGGGGCCGTATTATTGATGATGTTCTCAAAAATGGCATCAAAATATTTTTCTAATGGGGAAATAATCGAGCTTCATCATAATCAGAAAAAAGACGCACCGTCAGGAACTGCAGTAAAAACTGCCTTAATGATGAGTGAAGAAAATTCGGATTTTACTAAAAATAATTGTCCTGAAAAAGAAACAATTGAAGGCGCAAGAGGGGCAAATTCATACAATAATATTCACATTCATTCTGTAAGGTTGCCGGGGTATATTGCGTCCCAAGAGGTTATTTTTGGTGCTGAAGGGCAAATACTTACGCTAAGACATGATTCAATGAACAGAGAATGTTATATGCCGGGGGTATTATTAGCGACAAGGTATGTCTATGATAACAATAGATTTGTATATGGTTTAGAAAATATTTTATAGGGAGAAAAAGAGTTGAGAAAACCAAATATTGCTATATTAGGTGCAACAGGTGTTGTAGGCAGAGAAATAACAAAAATTACAGATGAATTGGGTATTGAATATAATTCAATAAAATTTCTTTCTAGCAGTAAAAGTGCAGGCAAGAAATTAGAGTTCCAAGGAAAAGAATATACAGTGCTTGAAGCTAAGCCTGAAGTATTTGATGATGTTGATATTGTGATGGCATCGGCAGGTGCTTCAACAAGTAAATTGTTTGTAGAGGAAATAATTAAACGTGGTGGTTTAATTATTGATAATTCATCAGCGTTTAGAATGGATAAAGATGTCCCACTTGTTATAGCAGGCGTAAATGACGAAGATTTAAGAAAACACAAAGGTATAATTGCAAATCCTAATTGTTCTACATCTCAACTTATGCTTGTCTTAGAACCATTGAATAAAAAATATGGCATAAAAAGACTTATTGTATCAACTTATCAAGCAGTTTCAGGTGCTGGACTTGCTGCAATTAATGAATTGCGTGATGATACAGTGGCTAACTTAAAAGGTGAAAACTTTGAAAATAAATGTTTTAAAAAGCCAATATCTTTTAACTGTATTCCACAAATTGATGTGTTTACAGAAAATGGTTATACAAAAGAGGAAATGAAGGTTGTAAATGAAACTAAAAAAATCTTACATTTAGATGAAAATACACCAATTTCTTGTACTGCAGTAAGAGTGCCGGTATTTAACGGACATTCGGAAGCTGTTGATATAGAGTTTGAGAAAAAAGTTACACCTGATGAAGTCAGAGAAGTTTTAAGAAATTCTTATGGATTAACAATTATTGATAATCCTGACAATTTTGAATATCCTACAACTCGTGATGCTTCAGGAGTTGATCCTGTATTTGTTGGAAGAATTAGAAAGAACTTAGCTTTTGATAACGGTATTTCATTATGGTGTGTCGCTGATAATATTCGTATAGGCGCTGCACTTAATACCGTAAGAATTTGTAAGAAAGTTATAGAAATGGGGTTATATGGGCAAACTCGTTAGTCAAGAAGAAATAATAAAAATTGTTCATGACGGACAAAAAAACGGAAAAACTTTTGTTGTTACAAATGGCTGTTTTGATATTTTGCATGTCGGGCATGTAAGATACCTTCAAGAAACAAAAAAATATGCTGATTATTCAATTATAATGCTTAATTCAGACAAATCCGTAAAGTCAATTAAAGGTGATGACAGACCCATAAATAATGAATCCGACAGAGCAGAAATATTAAGTGCTTTGAACTGTGTTGATTATGTGGTATTATTTGAGGAGAAGTCACCTGCAAATCTTTTGGAAAATATTAGACCAAATGTTTACACAAAAGGGGCAGATTATACTCTGGATACTTTGCCGGAGAGGGATGTCGTTGTAAAAAATAATATAAAAGTGGAGTTTATAAAATTTGTAGAAGGTAAATCTACAACTAACGTAATAAATAAGATTAATTCTAATAAAGGAGTTTAATATGAAAACATTTACATTGGAACAAATTGCACAAATTACGGGTGGTATGCTTACAAAAGCAACTGATGTTGCAATTACAAATATTGCACCACCATTATTAGCAGATGAAAACACTTTGGCTTTAGCATTAGGTGAAGACGAAATTGCTAATTTAAATGAAACAAAAGCCAAGGCAGCACTTGTTCCTTTGGGGGTGAATATTGACGGTTTTACGACTATTGAAGTTGAAAGACCAAGATTGGCTATGATGAAATTGATTTCAATGTTCTATGAAGAGCCTCACGTTAATACGGGAATTCATCCATCTGCAGTTGTTCACCCGACAGCAAAAATCGGTGAAAATGTTTGCATAGGCGCTTGTGTAGTAGTAGGTGAAAATGCCGTAATTGGTAATAATACAAAAATATTAGCAAGGGGTTATGTAGGTAATAATGCTGTTGTTGGAAAAAATTGTTTCTTCCATCCCGGTGTAAATATTGGTGACAGAGTACAAATCGGTAACGATGTAATACTCCACCATGGTGTATCTTTAGGTGCAGATGGTTTTAGCTTTGTAACAGAAAATCCTAATAGTATTGAGCAAGCTAAAAAGGATGGAGAAATTAAAGAAAATGATGTAAACCAAGTTATTTTCAAAATTCCTTCAATTGGCTCTGTTGTTATCGGAAACAATGTAGAAATTGGTGCTAATACAACAATAGACAGAGGAACTATTGAAAATACTGTTATTGGTGATAATACAAAAATAGATAACCTTGTAATGATAGGACATAACTGTAGAATCGGCAAGGGCTGTCTAATTGTTTCTCAAGTTGGTATTGCAGGTAGTTGTGTAATAGGCGACAGGGTAGTTATGGCAGGCCAAGCAGGTTTGGCTGACCACATTAAAATCGGTGATGATTCAATTATTGCAGCAAAAGCCGGTGTAACGAAGAGTTTCCCTGCTAAATCAATTGTAGTTGGTATTCCGGCTGTTCCTAGAAAAGAATTCATCAGACAATTAAAAACGATGAAAGACGCAAGTGAATTGATTGGTAAATTCAAAAAATATGAGCCGCTTTTGAAAAATTTTGAAGAGAGTGTATCTGAAGAAGTAAAGGCATAAATCAAGTAAAATGGTTACAATAAAAAATGAGATAAGAACATCAGGTAATTCATTAATGAAAAACAAGCTCTGTGAGGTTGTTATTAAACCATCTCGCGGAGGTAAAATCAGGATATTTGCAAACGGTTCTGAAGTTTCTTTCAATGCAGAAATTGATAATTTGTTCTCAACAGATCATTGTGTAACATTATGTAGTAAAGAACACAGAAATTTACTCGGTGATTATAAGTACAAAGCTATGCTGTGCGAACATTTTATGGCTGCTTGTGCTATTTGTAAAATTGATTCCATAGATGTTTATTTGTCTGAAATCGAGTTCCCGATATTTGATGGCAGTGCAAAAGTTTGGGTAGAACTGTTTAAGCAAGCAGGTATTGATGGAAAAAATGATGTTTTGTATACAGTAAGTGAGCCTGTGTATTATTTAAACGGTAAAACAAGTATGGTTATTTTGCCTGACAAAGAATTGACAGTATCTTATGCAGTAAATTATGATCATCCTGATTTAACACGACGTTGGGTTAGTTTAGATTTGAAAAATATTCAAGAAATTATCGAAGCCCGAACTTTTGGTTTTTATAAAGATTTGAAAAAATATCAAATGCTTGGATTTGCTAAGGGCGTAAATATTGATAATACAGTAGGCCTTAAAGATATTGGTTATACTACAGAATTGAGATCTGTACATGAGCCGATTAAACATAAGATTTTAGATATGTTTGGTGATTTATATTTAACGGGAGTTTCTCCTTTGAATATGAGGGCGCAAATTCTTGTTAAAGAGGCAGGTCATGCTGTACATACGAAAGTCGCACATGAATTAAAGAAAAAATTAGTTAGGATATAAAGGAGATAATCAATGGCAGACGAAATTTTATCTTTTGATATAAATGACATAATCAAATTAATACCACACAGATATCCATTTCTTCTTGTTGATAGAATTACGGAATGTGTTCCTGGTGTTTATGCAAAAGGGTATAAAAATTTGACAATGAATGAACCCTTCTTCCAAGGACATTTTCCGGATAATCCGATTATGCCGGGTGTATTGCAATTGGAAGCATTAGCACAATGTTCAACTCCGATATTAATGTGTCAAGAAAGATACAAAGGTCATTTGATGTTATATGCCGGTATTGATAATGTTCGTTTTAAAAATATTGTTAAACCTGGCGACAGACTTGATATGCATATAGAGCTTGTTAAATCTAAAGGTCCTATTTTTAAAAGTCATGGTGTTGGTTATGTTGATGGTAAAATTTGCGTTGAAGCTGACATGACAGGTGCAATAAAATAATTTAAAAGGATGGTTTAAAAGTTTTAAGTATAGACTATGCTATGAGTGTGAGGGTATAAATTTGGCAGAGACAATAGTTTTAGGTTCAGATCACGGTGGATTCAAACTAAAGAATGCTATAAAAACGCATTTAATTGATTTAGGATATACAGTAAAAGATTTGGGATGTTTTACGGAAGAATCTTGCGACTATCCCGTAATTGCGAAGGCTGTTGCCAATGAAGTTTTATCTTCTCAAAATAAAGGCATTTTGGTTTGTGGTACGGGTTTAGGGATGTCAATGGCTGCAAATCGTTTTGATGGCATAAGAGCAGCTGTATGCACAGATACTTTTTCTGCCAAAATGTCTAGATTGCATAATGATGCTAATATTTTGTGTCTGGGAGAAAGAGTTTTAGGGCAAGGTTTGGCATTTGAATTGGTTGATATTTGGCTTAATACTCAGTTTTTGGCTGGTAGACATAAAGTAAGAATAGATATGATTTAGGTGTAATTTGATGACAACGGATTTAACTTCATATAAATTGGCATGTATTATAGCAAGATTTTTGGATGAAAAAATTGCTAAAGATATCTCTATATTGAATATTAGCAATGTTTCTTCTTTTGCAGATTATTTTGTATTATGTTCTGCACAAACTACCACTCAGGTTAAAGCTTTAACTGAGAATTTAACGGATAAAATAAAAACCACGTTTTCAAGACTTCCGTTGGGACGTGAAAATGATATAAAAAATCGCTGGAATTTGGTGGATTATGGCGACGTTGTTGTGCATATATTACATCAAGATGACAGAGATGCTTATGCGATAGAAAAATTCTGGAATCATTCTTATAGTATTCCTCAAAAAACATGGTTAGAAGAATCTGAAGAATATTCAGAATACAAGTAAGAGAGAACAAAATGGATAAAAAAGAATTAGATAGTGCTATTGAAAAAACAGTTTTAAAAATGGCTGTAGATCCGAATAATACTGAAAATTATCACGAATTGGCAAAGTATTATGCAATGGATAATCAGTTTGAGAAAGTGGTTTCTGTTTATGAAAGCTTGTTAACCATCGATCCAAAAGATATACAGACATTATTAAATTTGGGAAGTATTTGGTTTTATGCAAAAGAGTATAGAAAAGCTTTAAAATGCTTTAATGAAGCTGTTCTTGTAAACCCAAGCAACTACTTAGTTTACTATAATATTGGTAATACATATGCTGAAATGAAGAATTTCTCAAAAGCTTTGCATTATTATTCAAGAACACTTGATTTTAATTCAAACGAGCCTGATATATATAATGCAATTGCACTTTTATATCACGATTTTGAGGATTATGTAGAAGCAAAAGCTTATTATGAAAAATCATTGTCAATTGATCCGAATAATTTAACAGCATTAATTGACTTAGGTAATGTAAGTTACAAATTATATGATTATAAAGAAGCCTTAAAATATTATTCTAAAGTATTTGAACTTGCACCTGGAAATAAGACTGTCGCAATATGTTTGGCTAATACTTATGCTGTTTTAAAAGATAAAACAAATTGCTATAAGTATTTTGATAAAGCATTAGAACTTGAAGGTGATAACTATAAAGCATATATCTGTTATGCAATTGCGAAGTCTGATTTTAAAGATTATGATGATGCAGCTAATTTGTACAGAAAAGCAATAGAACTTAATCCAAAAGAAGCTAATGCGTTCATATTATCAGGCAATTTATATTCAAATCTTAAAAAATTTGATGAGGCAGAAGCTCAATATAAAGAAGCTTTAAAAATTAATAAGCTTGATCCAAGTTTATACGTTCTAATTGCTAATGTGTACTTCATGAATGGACAAGTCGAGCGTTCTTTGCATTCATATCGCGGGGCAGTTAATTTACGACCTGAAAATGATGAATATAAACTAGTATTTATCCAAGTATTGGAAGATTACTTAGAAGAAGCCAGAAAGTGTGACGTTGTTGCAAACATATAATAAACCATTCCCTATTGAGAGAATATTATCTGCCGGAACTTATATGACAGCAGGTTTCGTAGGCTTTGTTTGGTTAATACTTGCAGCTTTTATGAAAAAAACTTGTACAAAGTTTCTTTTGTATCACATAATGCAGTCAATTTTTATTTCTATAGCATATTTTTTAATAGTTGAATTATGTAAATTGCTATATGTGATAATTTTTAGAGTTCCATTGATTAACTTGATTCCGTATGTTTTGAATATACCAATTCCTTTTGCATTCGGTTTGTCTATTGTACAACTTTTTACATCCATAGTAATTTCTTATTTGGTAGTAACATCATTTATGGGTTATTATAGTTATATACCTTGGGTATCGAATATTATAAAAAATAGCGTCGGAAGGTAGTTTTATAACACCATTGCCAGAATCATTAGTATCATTGCACCGATTTCCATAGCTGTTGACATTCTTTGTTGGAACTTTTGAGAATCATATCTGAATTTTGATTTTTTAGCTCTGTTTACACTATTTAAGCGTCTTAGTCTTGTTTTTGTATCATCGTTAGAAAATTCTGTCCCGAAGGTTTCGTATTCCATTTGTGCCAAATCTTCATTTATGTTTCCTGCTGCAGCTCCGGTTATTTCATTAGCATAATCTCCATAATTGGCATATGGTCTTGTTAAGCGTTGTTGACCGAATGGGAACGAAAATCTGTTCCGGGTTGTGCCGGATAAATCTGCTGAACTTAAACCTGTATCAGTGTAATCGCGTAAATTCGTATCATTTTTGGCTATTGTTTCCGGCATGATTTTTGCTTTTATCCTGTCCATTCTTGTTGAATAATCTTCAACGTCATAGATTTTACCAAATAACTTTCTCTCTATTGTTACAATTCTTGTATGAAAATTTTTTCTATTTCATCAACTATAGGGTATGATACACTATTATCGGCAACTTCATCTGCTTCTCTAAATGTATCTTCACTTGGCGTTATCTCTTGACCGATTTGATCAGCCGTGATGTCTGTCGCAAGTTTTTTTATCCTTTGTGGAATGTCTCCACTTTGAGCTTTTCCGTAAATACTTATTTCAAGCCTTTCTAACCTTTTTTTTGTTTGTTCTTTGCTGTAATCAAATCCATAAAGCTCGTTTTCAATTTTCGAAATTTCTGCATTTTGGGTATTACTTGCACTCCAAACAGGCAAGCTAAAAACAAAAAAAAATATTATTAAAGCATATATTGGTAATAGTCTTTTCATAATACTAACTCATTTATGCTAAAAATATAAGAGGTATTATGAATGTTTGCTATTAAACTATTTTGTAATTATTTTTAATAAACAATTTGGTATAAACTACTAGTTATAGAGATTAATTTGAACACACTTTTTTAAAACTTTTTGCTTAGTTAAGTGGTGTTTTGAAGTGGTCAAAACAAGCTATGTCTGAATAATCTGAATAAAGTCCATTATCAATGAAGAATTTTACATTATTAATTCTTGGCTGTACCTCTCCAATAACAGTGTAGTTATGAATGTAATTT
>JAKSUP010000309.1 GCA_024408905.1 bacterium | reverse complement strand
CGCCTTTACCTTTGGTAATATACCCTACAATTTCGTCTCCAGGAATAGGTGTACAACAATTTCCAAGTGTTATTGCAATGCGACCAGTATTTGCAACATAAACAGGACATTTATCTTTCTCACTATCATGAATTTTGCCTAATTTTAAGCCTTCATCAGGACGCCTTAAATTCAAGAATTCAATAATTGCACCAGGAACTGGATTTTTATTTGCAACAGCTATATAAAGTTCGTCTAAATTCTTGACTGAAAATTTCTCAAAAACCTTCTCGTTATTGCAATGTCTTTCAGCATCTGATTCGCCTATAGATAATTGCTTAAATGCTTCAATAATTGATTGCTTGCCTTTGCTAATTTTTTCTTCTTTAGTAAATTCTGCATTTTTCTTTATTAAGAATTTACGAATATGAGATTTAGCAAAGCTAGTTGTTGCAATATCAAGCCATCCTTCATTAGGTCCAGGAGATTTATCATTTGTTTTACTTTCAACAATATCCCCTGTTTTAAGTTCGGTATTAAGTGGAACCATCATATTATTAACAATTGCGCCAACTGTTTTTTCAGCAAGCCCTGTGTGAATTTTATAAATAAAGTCAATAGGAGTTGCACCTGTCGGAAGTTCTATAACCTTTCCAAGAGGTGTAAAAACATATACGTTAGCTTGGAAAATATCATGTGATAGAGTACTTACGTACTCTTTTGCGTTAGAATTATCATCTTCTGACATATTAACCATATCTCTAAGCCAATGAAGTTGTTCCTCAATTTCGGCTTGTTCTTTCTTAGGATTATAGTTGGTTCCTTCTTTATATCTCCAATGTGCAGCAACGCCTTCTTCTGCAATTTCGTCCATATCTTTAGTTCTTATTTGGACTTCAAATGTATTTCCGTCACCAGACAAAATGCAGGTATGTAGTGACTGATACATATTTGGTTTTGGCATAGCTATGTAATCTTTAAATCTACCCGGAATTGGTTTATAGGTTGCGTGTATAATACCTAATATCTCGTAACAGTTTAGTTCTGTTTGAGTGATAATACGTAAAGCTAAAATGTCAAAAATTTCTTCGAATTTACGACCCTTAATATAGATTTTTCTATAAATAGAATATATCGATTTAACCCTTGATTCCATTTGAAAGGAGATTTTCTTTTCAAATAAATCATCAGCAATCTTTTTTGCCATTTGATCAAGTGATTTTTGGCCATTCTTTGTTTTTGATTCAACAAGTGAAAGAATTTCATTATATTTTTCAGGTTCAAGATATTTGAGTGATAAATCCTCAAGTTCAGATTTAATCATATTCATACCTAAACGATGGGCAATTGGAGCGAAGACTTCTAGGGTTTCTCTTGATAAAACTTTTTGTCTTGTTTCACTAAGAGAACTTAAAGTTCTCATATTATGAAGTCTATCAGCAAGTTTAATTAAAATAACACGAACATCTTTTGCCATACCTAGGAAAATTTTGCGATGATCTTCTGCTACAAAGTCTTCTTCGCTTCTATGCGAAAGTTTTAAACGTTGAATCTTTGTTAAAGAATCAACGATATTCATAACATCCTCGCCAAATTTCTCTTTTATATCTTCTAAACTGACATTTGTATCTTCAACAGTGTCATGTAATAAACCTGCAATTAATGTTGAAGGACCGCAATTAATTTGAGCAAGTATATAACAAACTTCAATTAAATGATGGATGTATGGTTCTCCAGATTTACGATATTGATCTTTGTGAGCTTCTTTAGCAAAAAGATAAGCTTCTTCGACTTTTGCTCTAGCTTTTTCATCACTAATATATACGAAAAATTTTTCCTTAACTTCTTGGAAAGTATGTAATTTGGAGTTTTCGCTTTTTAAAATATTT
>JAKSUP010000308.1 GCA_024408905.1 bacterium | reverse complement strand
ATGGCATCATTAATTACTTTACTGTTGATTAAGCCGATAGTCCTGCCTTTATCAGCGCCTCTTACAATATTTCTATATTCAACAACAACTTTTTTATGTTCTTCTAAAAATTGTTTGTCTTCGTCTGTTAAATCTTCTTCTTTTTTATTTAATAATTCAATAATTTTTTCAATTGTATCTGAATTCTTTTCGAAAAATTCTTTCTTATATTTATCCCTGTCATTTTCAAATTTTTGAGCGATTTCTTCATTCTGAATTTCAGTTAATTCTCTGTATGCTTCTTTTGCATCTTCTTCAGGGACATTTTCTGAATTGAAAATGCGCCCCATTGTTTCGCTGTCTGCAGCATCTGCTGCGATATTTCTTTCATCGTCTGTTTTGAATGATGTTAACCAAGATTTAAAAGCACCATACTTATTTTCATCAAGAAGTGTTTCTAACGCATCAATTAATGCAGCTCTACTTTCAGGATCTTTGGTTGCATTTATGTATCTTACGTAGTTATCTAATTGAAGTTTTTCTGCGCCTTTTTTGAAAAATCCACCAAAGAATTGTTTTATATATTTTCTTTTTTCTTCAATACTTTTATTTCTAAAATCTTCTATATATTTTTCTTGTTCTTCTCTTGGTAGTGCATTCCAATCTTTTATATGGTACAATTTACCACAATAAAATTTTGCCATTTGTTCATCGATGCTCATAACATCGTTACTGTTACCATCTGTCAAACCTTCTAATTTTAAGAATTTTTTATTTTTATCGTTTTCTAATTCAATAACATCTAATTCAATATTTTCTAACGTAAATGATTTACATCCTGAAGCAACTGATGTTGAAATCATATTGCCATAATTTACGATTTTTTCAATATTTAATTCAAGTTTCTTTGCTTTTACAGTTCTAATTGCCAATTCAATAATTTTTGCCAATTTAGAAACTGTATCATCGTCTAATGTGATATTTGCTTCACTTTTACCTAAAACTTGACCGATTAAATTTTGTGCTTTAGCTTCTTCTATATTAATATTGTATTGTGTAAATAAATTTTTTATTTCATCTCTTGCATATATATCGTTGTTAGAATTTGTTTGTCCATTTTGGTTTGCTTCACATGTATCTGTATTTGTGCCATTATTAAAACCGTTTCCATATATAGAGGTGTTGTTAGTTGCTGTACCTTGATTAGTTACAGCAGGATTTTGAACCATAGATTGATTATTAACTTGTCTTACATCAATACTAGTCATAATATACCTCATATATATAAAGTATATATACAATCGTTGATTTCAAGAAGAAGGATTATCTTTACAAAACTTAACATACGCTAAATGATTGAATTTATTGATTGTGTGACTATTTTTTATTTATGTTAAAATCAAAATATGAAATGTGGATTTGTAACAATTATAGGAAGGCCAAATGTTGGTAAATCAACACTTTTGAACCAAATTTTAGGGCAAAAGATTGTTATTACGACAGACAAAGCTCAAACAACAAGGAAAAGAATCAAAGGAATTTTGACCGATGACAATGGTCAAATAATTTTTATTGATACCCCCGGAATACATAGGCCACTGAATAAGCTGGGTGAATTTTTGATGGATGAAGCAAAATTCGCCTTGCCTGATGCAGATTTAATTTTATTTCTTGTAGATGGCTCCGAACCTGCCGGAAAAGGTGATAAGTGGATTGTAGAGAATTTATTAAAAGAAACAAAAATTCCAATAATTTTGGTGATGAACAAGGTTGATAAAATAAAAAAACAGCAAAATGTTGAAGAAAATTTAATGACTTATAAAACTCTTTTTGATGAAAATATTCCTGTCCTGAGGATTTCTGCAAAAACAGGTAGGAACAAAGATACATTATTATCA
>JAKSUP010000307.1 GCA_024408905.1 bacterium | reverse complement strand
TTTTGAAGGAAGTTGAATGCATATTGCTATATCAAACTTAGACCTATTTAAAGTGCCTGTATTTGGCTTTGCAAACAAAAATAAAATTAATAAATTTATCGAGAAAACAAAAAATGATTTATTGCAATTCACAAATATAATAGATATGTTTAAACTTGATTCACGATTATTTAATGAAGAAACTTCAGAAGAATCAAATTAAACAATGGAACAAATTCCATCCTTTACCTGGATTGTTAAGATTGTATTATAATTTGAATTATTAAAAGTAAATTCTCCATGATCAATTTTGTATTTTGCAACTATTTGATTTGAGACTTCTAACAATCTATCGTTAGTAACATCGTCAAAAGATTTATTAAGATAAAAAGTAATATACACGCCTTTATATGCCTTATTTAAGTTGTCTAGATAACCTTGAAGACCATCCAACTTTACTGCTAATCAAGGAGCAGGAGGATACGCACCACTCAACCCTGTATATGTTCCAGTAATTTCATCCCTTAATTGATGCGAATACATATTGGTTTGATAATTATCAGTAAAAACCATATTATCTTCTTCGTTTGAAAGTTTTCCACTAACCATGAAAAGATTGTTATCTTCGTCCGTATAGTAGCAATCAATGCTTTTTGAATATGTTCCTTCAAAATAGTAACTTGTATTTTTATCATAATTAAAATGTTTATTATATTTTTTAAGTAAATAGTCTTGAGCTAAATTGACGTATTCATCAGGCGGTTGCGAATCTTTAAGTTTGATATCGATTGAGCTTTCTTGGACTGAAGAAGCAATACCCCTAACAAGAGCACTACCAAAAAACAACACAATAGGTACAGCAATCACAATTGAGATAATTATTCTTTTACGTGTTGTAAAGAATTCTTTCTTGGTCTCTTTTTTTGTAGTTTCAGTCTCTGTGTTAGACTCTTTAGATGACGAAGTTTTGGCGCCTTCCTTTTTCTTTATTAAGCTATCTAAAATAACAACATTAGCAATATCTTGCAGCCTTCCAAATTCTGAAATAGCACTACGCGCGGACAATCTTCGTAAAAATTCATTTGTGTATAATATAACTAAAACATCATCTTCGTCAAATAGTCAAATTGCCCTTTTACATTTTGCTTGAACCTCTAACATTTCTTCCATAATATGAGGTGTTAATATATAGAACGCATCTTCTGCGTTTTGGCAATATACAGTATATGTTTTATTAAATGCTGGATTTTCTGTTTCAATTGGGTTTAAAGGACAATCTGTAAGTTCACTATCAAAAGTACAAATAATGCTATTTTTGGCAGTTTTTTTCATCTTATAATGAAATGTTTCAGTGATGTTGTCCATATATGAACCTTTTCCAGTATGGACTTTAAAGTTTAGGGAAAGAAAATCAACACAGCTTCCATTAATATCAAAAGACAAGGATCTATTAGGTTCAACTATATCACTATTTACACAAGGTTTTAGTTTTTCTAAGTCAACAGAATAAGACAGTGCTTCCTTAACATTTTTAAAAGCTTCCAGACCTGCATTAAATCCTTTTTCAATTCTATTTTTTCTTGAACTTGAATAAATCCATACAGTAAAGCCTCCAAAAATAATACAAATAAATATTAAAGAATCTACAGTTCCTTCACTAATGTTTAATCTTGATGCAAGTAAACCCAATACAAAAGGACAAGCTACAAGCAAAATAAAACCAAAAGTTTTAATAATGTTTATGAGTGAATAATCAAAATGTTTTACTAATAAATTTCTCTTAATTGTTGTTAAGAAAAAATATCCAGCAACGCAAATTGGCAAAGAAGAACCAAGTAGAAAATTAAGCGCAACAGCAAAATAACTTCAATCTCAATATCCATTAATTCCATAAAGGCTAATAGCT
>JAKSUP010000306.1 GCA_024408905.1 bacterium | reverse complement strand
AACTTTTTAGATAATCTTTATTACTATTATAAAAGTTAAAATGTGTTATTTTAATAATAGAATTGTTATTTAAATGTAGAACGGTCAAATTAATGAAAAAACGAGTTGATAAATCCTTTATTATCCTTTTGTCAAGCATAGCTATAGTATTGATTGCATGTATTGTATTGCTTTTTTTGGCATGTTCAAATCAAGCCGGATCTGTAAGTAAGAATGATACAGAAATGCAAGCTACAGAAAAACCAGCCAATGACACTGCAACTCAACAAGCAAATACACAAAGCCAAACAAATTCCCAAAAACTCGCGGAACTTGAAGCCCAACTCAACATACATAAAGATATTCGTGCAAGCTTTAATCATGGGCCAAAAACTAAAGAATACCAAAAATACATAGTTTTGCACGATACCGAAGGCGAAGGAACAGCACAAAATGTCATAGATTATTGGGATAGCAACGGCAACTTAATTGCAGCTCATTTTGTAGTAAACAGAGATGGCAGTATATGGCAATGCGTTGAGCTCGACAACATAGGACATCACGCGGGTTATGGCAACACTGGACACAATGCGCTCTATGGAATCACAGAAGATGGTCGAGATGACATGAAAGGCTCAAAGCCACTGGGTTCATCTCTAGCAGACTATGGCATGAACGCTTGGTCTGTAGGAATAGAAATGGTCCATACTAGTGGTGGGGGCGCTTATAACGAAGCACAACTGAATGCCCTTGATTTGCTAATTAAATATATTGATACATATTACGGATTTGAAAGCACAATAATTGACCATAAAGCTTGGAGAGAAGGAAATTCCGATACTTCACCAGAATTTGCTCAATATTTAGCAAACTACAAAGATCATAGAACTCACAATTAAATCTTCTTTGCAAATATGAGTTTTTTAATATCCTTATATTTTTAAGTTATATAATTAATAAGCACTTTAGGTAGAGTTTTGGGTATGCATAAATTATTCTTTATAAAGAATAATAAAGATAAGAAAAATAAAAATAGATTAAGCAAACATCCGCGTTTAAGCAAATTGTCTTGCGCTATTTTGGATGTTGTAACCGTCTTTTTTGCGCTTTGCATAACTCTATTAATTAACCCTGCAAATGCTCTTGCCTATGTAGATCCATCTGTTATGACCTACACAATACAGGCATTGGCATCTGTAGCTGTAGTTTTAGCATCTGTCATGGGGGTTGCTTGGCGACGCCTAAAAAAGGCACTGACAGAATCCCTCGAAATAAATTTGAATAAAAATAAATCTTTTGAAAGCGAAGTAAAACTTGAAACATGCACACTTGATGACAAAGCTCAAATTATAAGCTATGCAGAAAAAGAGGCTATAGAAAAAGAACTTGAACAAAAACAGGAAAACGAAATTTCTTTAGAAGAAAAGAAGGCAAAACGAGCTAAAAAATACGAACTTAAGTTTTCAACCCGTCTTATTCTTAGCGCTATTTTGTTCTTTTTCTTAGGCGTATCGATAATATTTTTCTCTCCGCTTTCTTTAATATCTTCTCAGCAAAATCAGTTTGTAATAAATTCAGTTGATTTGATTTTGCCTTTGCTACTTGTAACTGTTGTTATTGCAGTTGTATTGGCATTGCTCCTTTCGCTTTTACGAGGAAGAGCATTTTATATAATATCCTCAATAATCCTAGCGATTTCAATTGCTTGCGTTGTGCAAAGGCTTTTCTTAAATTTTGATTTGCCAGCCCTTGATGGCAGGATGCTCGATCTTGGCAACTTTCAGACGCAAGTCATATTAACAATAATTGTTTGGATTATCATCATTGCAATATTTTTATTTATTGCTATAAAAAAGCCAAAATTTGTAGTCATGCTTGGGGGGCTTTTTGTAAGTATCCTATTTTTAGT
>JAKSUP010000305.1 GCA_024408905.1 bacterium | reverse complement strand
CAATAAAAAGAATGAATGATTTTGCAAATGAAGCAAAAAAAATTATTGTTGGTTTTACAAATAATGATATTCGTACATCTTTGAATTTGTATATTGATTATGTTATCAATAGAGAGAAATAAAGTTTTATTACTCCAATTCTAATTATATATTTAATGATGAATATTGCAGATTTTGAGTCTGTAAAATTCAATAAACGAGGACGATTTACGCCCTCGTTCTATATTAGTTAAAAATATTACGACTGAAAATCTAAAACACTTTTGTGTTAGAACCTGTGATTTTTGATATTATTGCATTTGACAAATTGCTTGTGCCAATACGGAATAAATCATGGGTAAGCCATTCTTTACCAAGTACTTCTTTTACAATGGTATAATATTCTAATGCAGTTTCAGTTGTACTTATACCGCCAGCGATTTTTATTCCTATTTTGATGTTTGTTTTTTCGTAGTATTCTTTGATGGTTTTACACATTACATATACAGCCATTGGTGTCGTTCCTACACTTATTTTGCCTGTTGATGTTTTGATAAAATCAGCACCACTATAAATGGCAAGGAGTGCTGCTTTTTTTATGTTTACAGCTGTTTGTAGAGCACCTGTTTCAAGTATTACTTTGAGTTTTATATTTTCACCACATACTTGTTTTATTTCACTTATTTCGGTTTCTATCATTTCGTAATCTTTTGCAAGAAAGAAACCAACAGGCATTACCATGTCTATTTCCGTAGCACCGTCTTGGATGGCAAGTGATGTTTCAATTGTTTTTATATCAAGAAATGTCTGGCTTGAGGGGAATCCGCCTGTTACACTACTAATATTTATATTTTCAGTTTCAAGACTATTGTTTACAATATTTACAAATTTTGGATAAATACATATACCAGCAGGGTAGGGGATATCAGGATTGCTATTAGTAAATTCATTAATTCTTTCTACGAGTTTTAGTATGTTATCTTCGTTATCAGTTGTTTTAAGTGAGGTCACTTCTATGCAACCAAATAAGAATTTAAGTACTTCTGTAATGTTGTTTTCTGCGCTTTTTGAACTTATGATTTTTTTTGCTTCTTCCTGTTCTATTTCATCATGAAGATGCAAGTTATACATATCAAAAACTTGTTCGTATTTTGAGTTATATTCTTCTTCGTGATTTTTGCTCTCGTTTTCGCAGCAATTGCAATGTTCGTGTGGTATCATTGTTATTTTAGTTTTGTGTTATTTATATGTCTATATTTATCTCTTGAGGTTTTCTTTTGTATTGATTTATTGAATGCTTCTTCTAAATTAATTCCCATTTGATTTGATAAGCAAATGAGTACCCATAAAATGTCGGCAATCTCTTCTGAAGGGTCTTCTTTTTCACCTTCTTTAAAGGATTGTTCTCCATATTTTCGTGCTATTATTCTGGCAAGTTCTCCAACTTCTTCCATTAGGCATGTCATATTTGTTAGTTCGTTGAAGTATCTTACCCCATATTGTTTAATCCATTTATCTACAGTATTTTGTGCTTCTTGTATTGTCATAAATCTTGCTTTTTTGCAAAGTTACTAATAAAAATTACTCTTTGTTTTTTGTATCCATGCAAATTGTAACTGGTCCATCGTTTATGAGATTAACTTGCATATTCGCACCAAATTCTCCAGTCTTAATAGGTTTTCCAAATTCTTTTGCAAGTTGTTTGCAGAAATTATTATAAAGTGGAATGGAAATTTCGTGCTTTCCAGCCCTAAGATATGAGGGTCTGTTGCCTTTCTTATAAGAAGCCATGAGTGTGAATTGACTAACAACAATTATATTTCCATTTATATCATTAATATTTAGATTCATAACTCCATTTTCATCATCAAAAACTCTTAATCCTAATATCTTTTTTACAAGCCAATCT
>JAKSUP010000304.1 GCA_024408905.1 bacterium | reverse complement strand
TGGATATCTTTTACCTATACAATGATCGAAGTTTTTATTTATATTTTTTCTGGTTGTTTTCTGGTTGTTTTCTGGTTGTTGAGAAAGTATAATATTTCCAGGAGGTTTTAATATGTTTACCGATGAGGATAATAAAATTGAATTAAAAGAACTGATTAGTGGCTCATTGCCTAAAGAGATAGTAGCATTCTTAAATAGTGATGGTGGAACAATTTATATTGGAGTAAATAAAAAAAGAGAAATCAAAGGAATCATGAACGTTGATGAAACAATGAGAATAATTTCTGATATTATCACCGATCAAATATCTCCTCGATGCATCGAATATGTAAAACAATTTCACGATATTGTTGAAGGAAAAGATCTTGTAAGGATTGAGGTTAAGAAAGGTAATCAACTTTTCTATATAAAAAAATATGGTTTATCTGAAAATGGATGTTATGTAAGGATAGGCTCATCTTGTAAAAGCTTAATGCCTAATGAAATTCAAGAACGTTTCATTCAATATTTGGCAATAAGAGATGTAAATATCACCGATATTCCTTCTGGAAAACGTAATTTAACATTCAAAATATTAAAAAATTATCTTTTTACAAATAATAACCATGTATCGGATGAAACATTTTTCGAAAATTATCATTTATTAACAAAAGATGGGAAATTTAATTATTTAGCGGAATTGTTGGCGGATGCAAATGATATTGTTATTAATGTTGCTACTTTTTCTTCTACTGATAAAACTCAATACCTCAAGCGAGAAGAATTTGGGGGAAAATGTTTACTTTTAGCAATGGAACAAGCTAAAAATTATGTGAATTCTATGAATCAAACCTTTATTAATTTAGATACAACTCCTAGAAAAGAAATAAAAATGTTTGATACAGAAGCATTTGAACAAGCTTGGATTAATGCGTGTGTCCATAATAAATGGAGTGAAAGTAATCACCCGGGCATTTATATTTATAGCAATAGGTTAGAAATTGAATCTTTCGGAGGCATTCCTAAAGTTTTAACAAAAGAGCAATTTTTGAAAGGCAAAAGCGAACCTGTAAATAAACAATTGTTCGATATTTTTAGAGCATGTAATTTTGCAGAAGAAAGCGGACACGGGGTTCCGTCGGTAGTTAATATTTATGGAAAGGATGCGTATATTTTTTCTGAATATTTCATTAATGTTATTATTCCTTTTGACAAGAATGGATTCGCAACCAGAATAAGTGACAGAAAACAACCAGAAAATAGTAGGGAAACAATAATTGACTTAATAAGAAGCAATTGCAAACTTTCAAGAAAAGATTTATCAATATTGTTAAATTCTACTGAAGGAAGTATTCGACACCATCTTAAAAAACTTCAAGAAGAAAGTTATATTAAACATAACGGACCTGATAAAGGTGGATATTGGGAAGTATTAAAATAATTTTCTCTTAAAAAAGTAAACTCATTCCTGCAAGCGGCATTTGTAAGTTATAGGGGTTTCAAATTTTCACGATTATGGGTGGTGGTTGCACTCCAAATTGCTATAGGGGGTTGCAATTGTATCATTGTGCGAAGATTAGTACAAAATGCTGTAAATACCCCCAAAAATTGGACTAAAATTTGGTACAATTTAAGGGGTTTTATCGTATTATTCAGTTAGCCTAGTTTAATGACTGAATAACTTTCTCCCTTCTAGGCTATAATATACATGCTGTGTACCTGTTCCATACGTTTGCCACATGGATGGCTTAGGGGATTTTCAGGACACGGCTTTTTACTACCACCGTTAATAAGTTAAGTAACGCTAGACGTTTTATCATTCGCGATTATACGAGAGTAAGAAGTCCGTGCATTAGCAGCAACTCACTAAGGAGGTGATTTTATGTATGCAATAGGAATTGACATTTCCTA
>JAKSUP010000303.1 GCA_024408905.1 bacterium | reverse complement strand
GACCACGCAGTTCAATCCGGAACATACAATGTAAATCAACCCAAATATTTGTATGGCGGAGATTTCGGCGATACAATAAATGACGGAAATTTTTGTATGGACGGTATGGTAAGACCGGAAAGGAAACCTTATCAGAGCCTTTTGGAATTTGCAAATGTAATGAGACCTATCAGATTTGAAATTTCCAACGGAAATGTTTATGCAACAAATATGCTTGATTTTCTTGATGCTTCCGAAATATATGATGTTTATTTTGAGGTAACTGAAAACGGTTCTTCCGTAAACAATGAGTCCAAACAACTTCCACACGGTAAAATTGATAAATTACCCAAATTAAAACCGCATGTGAAAACAGCATTGCCCATTCATATTTCAAATAACAGTAACGGACATCTTTTTGTTAAATTTGAAATAGTATCAAAAATTACCAACGATTATATTTTGCAAGGGGATGTTGTTGGATTTCAGCAAATTGAAATCAATGATTTTGTTCAACAGCAACTGTTTAAAAACTTTGGAAATGTTGATTTTTCTGAAAATGAATTATACATTAAAATTAAAGGAAATAATTTTTCATATGTTTTTGATAAGTTAAGGGGCAGTTTTTGCAAGATTACATACAATAAATGCGATTTAATTAAAAAACCTTTGGAATTTGTTTTATGGCGTGCTCCGACCGACAATGATATGTATATCAAAAAAATTTGGGAAAGCGCAGGATATAACAGGATAGTTTTCAGACCTTACGATTGCACAATCGAGAGATATCAAGGGGCAGTAAAGATTTCTTGTTTGGTTTCAGTGGCTTCGGTGGCGTTGCAAAGAATTTTGCTTATAAATTCAACCTATATGATTAACGGAAAAGGACAAATATCGGTGAATTTATCTATTGATAAAAACAAAGTTATGCCTACTTTACCTAAATTCGGAATCAGATTCTTTTTAGAAGAATCTTTCTCTCAGGTTCAGTATTTGGGATACGGACCCGGCGAAAGTTATATTGATAAGCATTATGCAACATATTTCGGAGAGTTTAAATCAAACATAGACGGATTATATGAGAATTATTATAATCCACAAGAAAACGGCAGTCATTTTGGTTGTGAAAAACTAACAATATCCTCACCAAAGAGATCTATTATCATTCAAGCAGTAAAATCCCCGTTTTCATTTAATGCTTCGTATTATACTTACGAAGAATTGACAGAGGCAAAGCATGATTTTGAATTAAAAAAATCCGGATATACGGTTTTGTCTGTGGATTATAAGCAAAACGGTGTAGGCTCAAACAGTTGCGGTCCGGAGTTGCTTGAAAAATACAAATTCAACGATAGTCACTTTGATTTTTCATTTATAATAAATCCTGCTTAAATCACTATAAATATTACGGTGGTGAATTTTTGTATGAAAACAATTAAGATTGTTTGTTTAGCTGTTATTGCTTTTATTATCGCATCTTCATTTCCCGTATTGGCGCAAAACGATAACATTTCAAAAAAGCAATCAAACGAACAAATAACATTCGGCGATAAAAGCAACGAATATAAGGAGTATTCTAAAAGTATAGAAGATGTTGATTATATAAAAAATGACATCGTTTTATCAAACCCTTCATCAAGTTCAGATAACTTTCGTATTGAAGATAATGTTATTATTTTGAAAGAGGGTAAAACTTCGTTTGACTTTTATGCTGATAATGATTCCAAGTTTATTATCAACCTTGATTACAAAGTCGTGAATGAAGACTTTATGGATGCAAATATAGGTGTTTCAATTGATGATAGTTACTCTTTTTTGGATTGCGAATCTATAGATGTAAAACGCTATTGGGTTGATTCGGGCAAAATGCGTAAAGATGATTTGGGCAATGAATTTGCGGCTGAACAAGTGCC
>JAKSUP010000302.1 GCA_024408905.1 bacterium | reverse complement strand
TATCAATTGTGTCGTATACTTAAGAATACCGAAGAAACAAAAAAAATTCCTATAATTTTATTAACAGTGCTAAACAATAAAATTGATAATTTTTGGGGTAAAAAAGCAGGAGCGCAATTGTTTTTATCAAAATCAATTGATATAAAAGAACTGGTTTCTAATATTAATGCTACCGTAAAACGATATCCGGTTTCAGAAGAATACAAAAAAATAATAAGAGAGTATAGCAGTACTGATAACTCAGCGCAGTCACGCTTAAATAATATACTTAACGATTTGTTAATGAAAAGTATTTTTTCAAATGAATTTCGTAATTTAAGTGATTTTTTGAACTATGAAAGAATTTTGGTCGAAAAATTGTTCTCGTTGTTAAGTTCATTTGTGGAATATCACGCAGCAGGCGTTTATTTTGCATCCCCTGACGATTTTGCAGAGAATATACTTTATATTGATACTTTAGGCAGGAATTTATCCAAAAATTTACTTTCCGATATAAGTTATGATTTCTTTCGAAAAATGGAAGAATATAAAGCTGTAAAAGATGGTAAATTCGAAGTTGTCAGGATGCTTTTAGGAAAAGAGTTAGATTATAATTTTGCTGATTTTACCTCCAAAATAATAATTCCGTTAGTATTTGATAAAAAGTTAATTGGTGGAATTTGTTTTTATACCAGAAAAGAAGTAGATTATTCGTCTTTCAGATATTTTGATATTATGATAAGTGAGCTATTGGCTATATTTAAAATAAAATATCAATATACAGAAAAAGAATTTATGTCTGTATTGGATGGTTTAACAGGACTATACAACAGACGTCAGTTTGAAATTGGTATTGAGCAAGAATACAATCGTACAAAAAGACATCCTTCAGATTTTTCATTGGCTATTTTGGATATAGATTTCTTCAAAAAGGTTAATGATACATACGGTCACCAATATGGTGATTATGTATTAAAAACTGTTGCGAATTTAATGAAACAGTCGTTTAGAAAAACAGACTTGCTATACAGATATGGCGGTGAAGAGCTTATTATGATTATGCCTGAAACAAATATTGAAGGGGCAACAATACCTGTTCAGCGTCTTAGAAGAATGGTTGAAGAATATGATTTCGAGTACAACGGTGTAAAGGCAAAAGTCACAGTAAGTATCGGATTAACGATGAACTATCAGGGTTTTAATACTTCGGCTGAAATGCTTAAATCTGCAGATGAGGCTTTGTATAAAGCAAAAGAGAGTGGAAGAAACAGAGTTATAATATATGAACAATAATTACATTGAGCAAAAAAAGAACACGTATTTATATTTTCAAGTAGGTCAAAATAAATATGCTATTAATACGACAAATGTTTTGGAAATTGTTAAATTGCCGGCTCTTGATTATCCACAAAAATTGCCAAATAACATCATTGGGTTGTTAAAATACAATAATTTTGTTATTAACATTATTGATTTAAGATTTTATCTAAACGTAGATGTAACTCCATATACAACCCATAGCGAACTTCTAATCGTCAAAACTGATGAAGTTATTTTGGGAATAGTTACGGATTCAATAATTGGCATATTGCCATTTGATACATCATTAATTGATCAGATTCCTTATGCTGACAGCAAGATGATTATAGAGTCACTTTATAAATATAATAATGAAACTATTTCAATTGTTAATGTATATGCATTAGAGAATATTTTGAAGCAGCATGATGAACAAAGTATTGACGTTGATGTAACTTCACTATTTCCAACAGATGCCGAATCTCAAGATTTAATGAAAAAGAGGGCTTTGGCCATTTCTGAGAAAGCCGTGTTGAGATTTGCGACAGAAGATTTATGTGCTAAGGATAAATACATATCTTTTAATCTGGATAAAGATTTTTATTGCCTTGCGCTCAATTA
>JAKSUP010000301.1 GCA_024408905.1 bacterium | reverse complement strand
GAACAGGTACTGAAATTCAAGGGAATTGTGCAAATAGGCCTTCATTATTTCATGTAATTTATGTTCAAGAAACAGATGAATTCGGATTTTTATGTAGCCAACAAACAAATGCAGAACTTTCATGGAGAGACTATTATAGCGATCGTAATGAATTGCGCATGCTTAAAGCCCATCATCCTTTAGCTTATCATGTTGAAGCAGAGTATATTTTAAGAGTAGCACATAGTCATTACATAACTAATGGTCTAACAGCTAAAGATAAGGTGAGCCTCGAAGCATTAAAAGATGCTATTCTAAATCATGGAGGGCTACATGCTATATACCAACCAGGTTGGAAATTTGCAGAAAAAGACAAACTTTCTTATCCCAAATATTGGATTATTGCGTATTTATACGTCCGCATAAGAAGTTTTTTCAAAAAAAATTTTAGAAAAAATTTATGAATCGTTTGACATATATTGATGGAATGAAAGGTATCAGTGCAATTATTGTTGTGCTTAGTCATTTATATTGTTCCATATATGGTATTGGTGTTCAGCATGCCTCTACGATAAAAACGATATTAGCAGACATACACAACGGAAAAATGGCTGTATCTATTTTCATAATTTTGAGTGCATTTACTATGGCTCATCTATGTAAAAAATATGCCAACTACCAAAAATTACTTATCAAAAGATATTTTCGACTTATGATACCTTGCATTATACCAATAATGCTTATGGTATTATGCTATTACACCAAAGTAGGATATAATGATGACTTGGGAACCAAACTCAATAACTCGTGGTTAATTTGGTGGCCACAAAATTTGAATTGGAAAAGTATTCCTTGGGCATTGATAGGATCCCCTATAGGCGAAGCTTGGGAATGGCTCAATGTTTTGTGGATGATGAAATACGTTTTCTTAACACCATTTGTGGTTGTTATACTAGACATTATTCTAAAAAACATTCAGATATTTCAAAAGACTTTTGTTATTGCACTTTGTTGTATTGTCTCATACAAGTATGATATTTGGCTAATAAACATATTTGCAGGATATGCGTTATTTCAAATTTGTGACATTTGTTCCTCCCTTGAAATCAAGCATAAGAATCTTTGGCGCATTGTTTTTTCGGCGTGCTTGATTTTTCTCTATATAATGACTTGCATTAAAGCTTTCAATGATAGAAACAATACTATAAAAGGTGTGTGCATAGTATCATTAGTACTGATGTGGATGCCATTAAAAAACATTTTTTCATTAAAACCTTTTGTGTTTCTTGGCCATATTTCATTTGAAATTTATCTTTTGCATCTCGTCATTATATACACATTGTCTTGCAGATTCTATATATTAATTGAGCACATTCCACATTCTTTTAATATTTTTGTAGTGTTTACACTTTTAGTCACTATAATAATTAGTTATGGATATAAACGCATTGTCAGTCCATTAACAGATAAAATCACTGATTTAATCGTAAATTGGATAAAAAAATGATCTCTCTCATTACCTGTTCACGAACTCCGCAACTCTCGCAAGAGTTACAAGATAATATCGCAGCCACAATTGGTTGTGAATACGAACTTGTAACCATCGACAATTCCACAAACAAATATAATATCTTCCAAGCATACAACGAAGGCGTGCGGCGTGCTAAAGGAGACATACTTTGCTTTTGTCATGATGATATTATGTTTCACTCACAAGATTGGGGGGAAAAAGAAGAAAAAATTTTGAGCAATAATAATTGTGGAATTTTGGGAGTTTTTGGAAGCCATTTTATATCACAAGCCCCGCTTTACTGGTGGTCATATCCATATATTTCACAATATAGCATCAACACCGATAATGGTAATGCTGAGAAACAAATTCATTGCGATTTTTATCACAATAACTTAGCAGAAGTGACAGTTGTGGATGGTGTTTGTTTCTTTATTATGTTTT
>JAKSUP010000300.1 GCA_024408905.1 bacterium | reverse complement strand
TTATTACTGCATATGGTGGTAAAGAAAACATCACCAATGTTGATGCTTGCATTACTAAATTAAGAGTTGAAGTTGTATCAGCCGATAAAGTTGATGAAAAGAAACTTAAGGAATTAGGTGCTAAAGGTGTAATGAGAATTTCTGCTAAATCAGTATATTCAGTCTTTGGACCTAAAGCAGACGTAATTAAGAACCAAGTTAACGATTTACTTGCTAATATGAAATAAAAATATAGAGTTTACTCTATATTTTTTTATTGAACTTTAAAGATTGCATCTGCTGTAGTTGCATCACCAATTCATTCGTAAGTAACATCTTTGTTTTCCACTGAATCTCGAATAACAAAGACTGGTGTTGTTGTACTATAACCGCATTTTTTAATACCGGCTAGACTAGCTTCCAATATTGGTTGTCCAGCTTTGACATCATCACCTACTTCAACCTTGTATTTAAAGATTCTAGCTTTATCTTCATCACTAATTTTTACTGTATCTATTCCAATATGAACAAATACTTGAACCCCATCAGGTGATTCAACACAATAAGAGTGACCACCAGCAATTGCTAATTTTCCTGTAATTGGAGAAACAAATGTTTTATCAGCTGGAATAACACCAAGTGTTATACCCATCATATTTTTAGAAAATGTTTCATCAGGAATTTTCTTACTAATAATAACTTCACCTTTAACTGGACATAAAATTTTTAACATAAATACTCCTATTTTACTGAATGAGCAAACATTACAAAGAAAGTAATAATGCACAATAGAATGATAATCATAACTAATCACATAAAGACGTTGAAATTACTTTTAATCCATCTTGTGAATCAATTCGACATTTCAAGATCATTTGGTGAGTATGGATGTTTAAGACGTCATCCATAACCAATAATTGCACCAACTAAACCAAGGGTGAAAACAATACCACATACAAGATAAGCTATTGATTCTCCACTCATTGTTTTTCCTCTACTGATTTCAATCGTTATTATATAATAATCTAATATGAATAACGATAAAAAACTAGCTGATCAACCAGCTGCTAAAAAAGCAAAAGTAAATCAAAAAGTAATCAATAAAAGATTAATTAAAGAATATTTAGATAAACGTAATAATAAAGTTATTGTTGGTAATTGAAAAACTAACAAGAAGTTTAAAGATATTAAAACGTTTGCAACACGATATAACATGTTAGTAAAACGTGATAAGGTTTTAAAGAAACTTAACTTTATTATTGGTGTTGCACCAACTTTAATTGGTTTATTACCAACTAGTGCTTTACTAGGTAAGAATGCAAATATTGTTGCTCAATTTGTAACATTTAAAGAATCAGGTGCTTTCACTGGACAAGTATCTTTTGATCAAGTTCATGAATACAATGTTAACTATGCAATTGTAGGTCACTCTGAAACAAGAAAATATTTAAATGTATCAGATACATTCTGTCGTGATAGTATCCGTACATTATTAAAAGCTGGTATGCGTCCTATCTTATGTATTGGTGAAGATGCTAAACAATATAAAGCAAACAAATCTAAAAAAGTATTAATGCTTCAATTAATGAATTGTTTAAAAGAACTTAATGAAGATGAAGTTAAACAAGTTATTGTTGCTTATGAACCAATTTGAGCAATTGGTGAAAAAGTAGCAAGCAATGAATGAATTATCGACATGACAAAATTCATTAGACAATTCCTAACTGAATTATTTGACGCTAATACTGCTAAAGATGTTCATGTTCTTTATGGTGGTTCAGTAAATGCACAAAACTCAAAAGAAATTTTAAACATTGAAGGAATTGATGGTGTATTAGTTGGTGGAGCAAGTTTAAAAGCTGATGATTTCTATCATATTATCTGTTCAGCACCAGAATACGAACATGTAAAATCAATTCTATATCCTCCAAAACAATCAAAATTATTACAAAAT
>JAKSUP010000030.1 GCA_024408905.1 bacterium | reverse complement strand
ATATTATCAACCTTTTATTGAATTATGGTTTTGCACCGTCATTAAAAGGATTTAAGTATTTAGTCGAGGCTATTGACTATGTTATAAAATTTGATGATAATAGAACAGAAAAAGTCATATATCCAACATTAGCCCGTAAGTTTTACACATCTAATTATGGAATTGAAAGAACAATCAGGTATAGCATTGAAATTACATTAAAAGATTTTTGGTTGAAAACAGGAATAAAACCAACAAACAAAAATGTAATTACATACTTAGCATTACAGTTAAAATGATTTAATTAAAAAGGAGTGTTTGGCAATGACAACAACAGAATTATTAATTGACTATGGTTTTACACCTAATTTGCGTGGGTATTACTATTTGAAAAAGGCTATTGATTTTATTAGTACAACACCTGATGATGACATCATAGCTACAACTAAAATACTTTATCCTGCTTTGGGATTGACTTTTGATACATCGGAAGCAAGTATTGAAAGAGCTATTCGATATAGCATAGCTATGAATGATAGCGAAAAAATCAAACGAATTAAGAAACCAACGAACACAACAATTATAATGCTGTTAGCAGAAATTAAACGAGATAGCTAATTTATAGTTAGTTTTTATTTGCTTATAGTTAGTTTCTCCATATATACTTAAAATAAAAGGGTATATCTAAAAAATGATATTCCCTTTTTTGCCTTAAAAATAAGGCATTTTGGAGAGGTTGTAATCATAATTGAAATTCAAATTTCATTGTGATACATCAAAATTTTACGAACACAAAAAAGCTATTATTTTTAGTAATAGCTTATTGACATTTAATTTATTTGTGTTATAATAAAAGTGTAGAGAGTAGCTGACGGCTACGACTTACGAAAATGTGTTAAAAATAAATTACTTTTAACCGCTTGTGTTGGTAGCACAGGCGGTTATTTTTTTATGCAATCTTTGATAAGACGCACAATAATAGAAATTGTTGCAACAACATAGTAAATACATTGTAATATTTCCATTGGCTGTCCCTCCTTTCGTTAGATTGGAGGTAAGTCATAACCGCTTTGCTATTCTCTACAAGAAGTATTATATCATAAATTCTAATAAAAAGCAACGCAAAAGTAAAGGGAACAACAAAAATTTTATTGTTCCCTTTTTATTATTTATTGTTAGATTTAAGTTTCTTTAATGCTTCTAAGTATTCAGGTGATTTTTTAAATTCTTTCAAGCTATTCATTTTTTCTTCGTAATCAGAAATTAACTTGTTTGCTTCTTCTATTTCTTCATCGGAATAAGTTTTTTCTTTTTTCTTTATTTTAGAAAAACCTTTTATCATTTCGATGCCTAAATCTTTTTCAATTAAATGTAACACATAAGCATTAACATTGCCATCGCCCTTAAATCTACCTTTTTCAACTGTAAATCCTAATTCTAAAGCTCTATTTTTTATCATTTCGTTATAGTCGGGAATATTATTGTTTTCATCGGCTTTCGGAAATGCTATTTTATACATTGTCATTTTTGCTTGATAATCTTTTGTAATTTCGGAGTCTGTTTTTTTATTTTCGCTCATTTTTGATACACCTCATTTTCTATGTATTATAATCTATGTCATAATGAGCATTATATCTTATTTTATTGATATTGTCAAATGTGTCTTTATTGCCAAGTGCCACATTCGATACCATCAATAATAAAATCCTTCACTTTTTCAAGACTAACACTTTCAAATAACATATTGGATTTTTCAAAACCTAAACTTTCTTCTATTTCTTCTTTTAAGTTCATATCTCTATTAGTGTTAATTTCACCTAAAAAAGCATCAAGTTCATTCTTTGAAACTTCAAATTTGACTTTATCTTTTGTTATTGAATTATATAAATTTTCTATATATGCAACATCTTCATCAATACCTGTATAATAAATTTCTTCTATTAAATCCATATATTTCTCATAATCATTAATTAATAATGAAAATTTTTCATCTATATTTGAATAAATTTCATAAATCAATTTGTCAGGTTTAAGACTATCGAACCAATCAGACATCACGTCATCTTGTTCGTCAGGTGAAATATAATCATAAAACCAAGTATGCACATCGGCTTCTTCTTTTTCAGGTTTAAAACCACAATCTTCATCATTTTCTTTGATATATTCTTCGATATATTTTTTATAGTTGTCATAAAATACTTCGTTTTCATTCAAATCAATTTCTATAATATCCCATTCTTCTGGTAATGCAAAAGTAACAGGGAAGCTTATTTTAAATTCGTCAATATAGTCTGTTTCATCATTATCATTGGAGGTTATATATAAAGCATCTTCTTTTAACACGATTTTATGGCTACCCATTGTATGGTAAGAACCTGTAATTATTTCTTCTCTTATTACATTATAAATAGTATCATAAAGTTTTTTGTTTGATAATACATCATTCCATTTTGTTCTATTTTGAAACATATTTTTTTTATTCATATCAATCATTCCTTTTCTGTTATTATTTTAATTTATATCGTTTTATTTTAATTTAGTTTTATTATATCTCTTTTACTGTTACATTCATAAAATTATCATATTGAAGAAATTCTATTATAAATCTCATTATCGCACCAATGCTACTTTTTTTACATAAAAACTCGGTTTTGCTATCACCTATAGAAGATGCTATTTCTTCTTTTAAGTTCATATCTCTATTTTTGTTTATTTCACTTAAAAACACACTTAAATGATTATTTGTAGGCTCAAATTTACCACCGCCCATCGTAATTGCTTGATGGATAGAACCAATATATTCTGCATTATCATCAATGCCGATTTTATAAATTTCTTCGATTAAGTCCCTGTAAGTATTGTACTTTTCTACAAATTCATTAAATTTTTCAATAATAGCATCATAGAAGTTCGTTATTACTTCATAAGTATCTAATTCATTATACCATAATTTTTCTATATCTTCTCTTTCTTTCGATGTTAAACTATTATACCACAAAGTTATATCATTATCTTTATTATCTACTTTTACATCCCAATAGCCTTGTTCGATAGCTTTTGTATATTCATCTTCTATGATTCTTTTCCAATCTTCCGACACTACAACTTCGTAGACTATATCCCATTCTTTCGGAAAAACAAATTTAACATTAAATCCAAGAACTTTATCATCTACCTTAATCAATCCTTGCTTAGGTTGAATTTCAAAATTTGATTTTTCGTCAATCGTAACATTAAAACAAGTCACAATGTTATTTCCAGCTCTTTTATGGTCCCTGTTATTCCAGTCTGCTGATAATGTACTTTTTTTAATTCTGTAAGAAATGGTTTCTCTCAACAGTTTTATTTCATTAAACACTTTTTCCCAATTTGTCCTATTTCTTAATTTATATTCGCTCATTTTATATCACTCTCCCTTATCTATTTTCTTTTTGGTTAAAAATTCATTGAGCAAACTAACTGATTCATAGTATTTTAATTTTGGTTTTACTTTCATTTCGGCAGAAACAATCCCTAATTCTTCATCAAATACTTTGTATTTTTGAATTACTTCTTGTTTTTCCCACTCACTATCTATAGGGATATGAAATGTAAAGTTTCCAAACTTAAATAACACTAATATATTCTCTTTTATTTCAGGAATTTTTGTTTCTTCATTATCATAATCAAAAGCTGTTTCTTCATTATAATCTTCATCGTAACCATCTTCGTTATAATCTTCGTCATAATCTTCATCATAATCAAAATAATCATTTCTATTACGATAATTGTAATTTCTTTTTATTCTCGGCATTGTCTTTATGTACTGTTTATGTACACCTAAAATTTCAACCAAGTCCATTGATTTTAACAGTTCTATGACTTCTTCTTTTAAATTATAGAGGTTGTTCATTCTTGTTCTACAAGATTTTGTTACATTTCTTGACATTGATTGATTTTTACTATCCCTTGACTTTTTAGCCGATTTATTAATTACATATAAGGCTTCCGATATATTTTCTACTGTTAAAGGAATTTGTCCTATTTTTACGTTTCTCTTTTGTTTAATACGACTAACTTTCTGATTATATTCTTTTATATCCTTTTTATGCGATGCTTTAAATTCGAGAATATCTTTGAGCCTGTAGTAAAATGTTTTTCTATCGGTCGTATATGATACATAACCAACTTCTATTAAACCTTCATCTATTAATTTCCTTAACTTATATTGAGTTATTTCGAGCATTTCCAAAACATCTGATGTAAGCAAGAAAACATAATCAAAGATAATATCTAAATTTTGTTTTTCTTTTACTTTTTCAATTATCATTTCTTTTTTTGTTTCCCTTGACATCGTATTTAATTTTGAAATTTTCATTCCGTCAATTTCTTTTAAAATATAATTCATATCTTCTACTTTAATGAATTGATTAATTCTATATATAGCTAAATCAATTACTTTCTTTGAAATTTTCATAACTCGAACCCCCTTTTTACTATTAAATATCAAGATATTTTTTAGCAAGTGTTTTATTCTTTTTAAGTTTATCGAGTGCAACCTTAGTGCCGAGCATAAAACTATAAGAAGAAGCTGTAGATATAAGCTGATGAACTAAAAGTTTATCCTCATCGGTAAGACCATTAGCCGATTTTACTTTTTCCATTATTCCGTCATAATCAGGACTTTGCACCTTAAACCAATTTTCAAGAAATACATATTCTTGAGTTGTGACTTCCCCTAAACCATTTTCCGAAAAAAGTAATTCAATAATTTTTGTTATTTCTTCATCTTTGTCAATTAAATCAATGTATTTTGCTACATTCTGAATATCGTCAAGCTGTTTTCCGTTTTGTAATTCTGTTATTCTTTCTTTTCCCATTGTTCTTATCTCCTTTGGTTTATTATGTTATTAATGTTAATGTGATTTTAATTATATCACAGAAAATTTAAAAATCAATACATTTTTGAACATATTTTCTACCTAACTATGATTTATACTGAATTTTAGGTTATTTTTTTTATGTTTTTATCGTTTCTTCGTTCATTTTCCACGAAATTTAGTTCGATTTTTTGTGTTATATGTTTATTTTTATTTCTTTTTCCAACAGTCTTGTAGAAAAATTTCGTTACTTATAAACAGGTTTCGTAAAAAAAGTTTTGTGTAATTATGCAACTTATGTACAAATTTTATGCAATTCAAATTTTATCCCCATTTTATGGGCTTTATTATACCATAAGCAAACATAAAATATTGTCGGTTTTATCTTCATTTCTCCGACAATTATTGACACAAAAGTTTTCCTGAAACTTCATAAGCTACTTTTATAAGCATTTTCCCATCTTCTATTTTGCTATATTTCCTACTTTGTAATCTTCCGTCAATCGTTATGTTGTCACCTACCTTAAATTCATTCGCCACAAATTCCGCTTCATCACCCCAAAAGATACAAGGTATGTAGTCTGATTTGCCTTGAGTTCTTTGTATCATTAGCAAGACATCAACTATTTTTCTTCCTTTTGGTGTCAAACGGAAAATAGGCTCTTTAAAAATTTTTCCTGTAATTTGAACGGTGTTAAAATCAACATCTCTTTCTGTTGTTTGAATTGCTTCAAACACAAAAACAAATAGTTCAAGATGTTTATTCCCTTTAGTGTCGTAAACCGTTCTACTCCTATATTCTCCCTTTATAAAAAAACTTTCGTTTATTTTTGGCTTAGAATTAAAAAGAATTTCATTACAAATAACAGGAATATAATCAACAGTTTTACTTCTTCTTTTTATTTTTAAAATTAGTCGGTAAAAATTTTTGTCTTGTGTGCTATGACTAAACACACAAGACTTAACTAAACCCTTTAATACAACCCTATTAATAAAATCACCTCCTTTCGTTTATCGTATAGAAATTATTTTTCGGTACGATGTTTTTAACTAAATACATATTCTTTTGAAAAGATGAAGCCCAAACCCATAAGACCTAAAAAAATAAAAGCTGTAAGTTCGGCAAATCCAGACATAAAAAACAACGCATCAACGATTAGTAAAAACACACCTATTAACCTTTGTTTCAACATCTTCATTTTTTGTTCATCTTTGTACTTGTTTTTTCTAATTTTTCTTCTTACTCTCATTGTTAGCATCTCCTTTGAATGTTTTATAAATTTGATTGATTGAATTAAAACCTTTTTCAAGGCTTTATATAATGGCATTGATATTATAATACCATTGTATAAGGCTTTGAAAATTGTACGGTAGTACTGTTGAGATACTACCGTACTTTGTTGATTAATTATTCTCTTTTTTGAGTTCTTCTTTTAATCTCTCACATAAGCCAAGACCACCGACTTCAACAGGTAATCTTCTATAACATACCTCGTGTATACATTTATCTTCACATTTTGCACAGTTACATAATTCTTTCTTTTCTTCTAATGTCATCATAATATTAATTCTCCTTTTAAGCTATTTTCTCAATGTACATATATCTTTCACCGTTTTCATCTTCATAAATGCCATTGTACATATCCCAAATTTTATTAGCACCTATTTCAGTATAAACTTCATTAAATATCTTTTTGCCGTTCTCATCAACAATGATGTATTCTTCTTTATTCATAAATAACACCTCTTTGTTATTGCTTATTATTTGCCGTCATCATCTGATTAAGATGTTACAAGCCTTTTAGTTTTGGTTATTCTAAAAGGCTCATAACCTTTGATTTAACTGTGGCTATTAGTTAATTCTTAAAGCCTTATAACTTGAAATTTTAACAGCTTTGAGAAAATCTTCTTCACTTAATAATGATTTAACTACATCTTTGCTTAAAGTTTCTCTTGTAGCATCTTTGTATGATAGCTTGAAGTCGTCACCTACATATTTTTCAAGTTGTTCGCCATCCATAAACTGCTTTAAAATCTCTTTGTTATCTTCAATGATTTTTTCAGTCTGTTTTTTAAGTGCCTCATACTCTCTAACTGTTTTAACAGCCTTTGCAAGTTCTTCTGTTGTAATTTTTTTGTTATTGTTCATAATAACAACCTCCTTTGAATAAATGTAAATTTGATATTTGCAACTCTTGGTTTTTACAACCCTTTGTTGCTTACAAGAATATAATACCACATAATACCCATTATTTCAAGATGTAATATTGCATAAAAATATAATAACCATTAGATAATATTTTTATATATTTTTACCCATCATTTTTTACTTAAAACTATTGACATAATACCCATTATAATATATAATAATCATTGCAAGGTGATTAACACCTAAAACAAATCAATCAAATTTAATATTATTCAAAAGAAAGAGGGTTTTTAAAATGAAAACTGAAAAAAAAGACACTTACGAAAAGGTAACAAACACAATTATTGAAATGATTGAAAACGGTGAATTAACAAGTTGGTCAAAAGGTTGGGGCGGTGCTTCAAGTGGTGCATTTAATAGGGTAACAAAAAAGCCATACAGCATTTTAAATCAAATTTTGTTAAACCGTTCAGGTGAGTGGGCAACTTTTAAACAATGGTCAGAACTTGGCGGAAAAATAAAAAAAGGTGCAAAATCAAAATATATTGTATTTTTCAAATTCATTGAAAAAGAAAAAGTAAATGAAGAAACAGGCGAAAAAGAAGTTCAGAAAATACCTTTTTTAAATTATTACAATGTTTTTCACATATCACAAGTTGAAAATGTAACACCACTTGAAGAAGTACCAAAAAATGAATTTGAAGTTAATGAAGAACTTGAAACGGTGTTAAACGATTATTATACAAGAGAAAACATAAAAGTAAAGCACAAGTTAAGCAACGAGGCATTTTATACTCAAGGTGAAGATGCGATATACTTACCACTTCAAGAACAATTTAAAAATTATGAAACCTATGCAGAAACAAAACTTCACGAAACTGTACATAGTTCAGGACATCAAAAAAGATTAAATCGTTTAAGTTGTGCAAAGTTCGGAAGTGAGAAGTACAGCAAAGAAGAATTAATCGCTGAAATGGGTGCATCATTCTTAATGAATATCTTTGACATAGATACAGAAGAAACAATCAAAAACAATGCTTCATACTTAAAAAGTTGGTTGGAAGTTTTAAAAAATGATACTAAGATGATAGTTAGTGCGGCAACCAAAGCAGAAAAAGCAGTAAAATATATATTGAATATTCAAGAATAATCAAAAAAATGGGGTATATCTTCAAGGTATACCCCTTATATTTTTATATTAATTATGCTAATTTTAGGGGGTAGGGGGTGGGGGTAGGTATATAAGAAGGGGGTATAAAAACATTTATAAGATGATGTTATTATCTATATAATACTATAGCTACCTCACTTACACAGCGAGAAAAATTCATTTCATTTTTACAAAAAAATAAAGACTTGCACTAAACAAGTCCTTATTTCTCAATCAAATTTACATCATTCAAAAGTTCAAAGAACTCATTCGATGCACCTTGATTATAGCATATCTCATTAATATTGTCAAGTTTTAAAATTTAATGCTTTTATTTTCTTAAATATATATTTATATATTTAATTAATTATATAAATATATTATTATGCAAATATGTAATTATATATTTGTATAATTATCAATTTATTAAAATATATAAATATATAAATTGTTAAATAATAATTTATATATTTTGTTTATTTTATCAATAGACAACCAAATATTATTGTGATATGCTTATATCAATATACTAAAAGGAGTGATTAAATGGCAACCACAATATCTATAGCAAATCAAAAAGGCGGTGTGGGTAAGACCACAACTTCATTATGTTTAGCAAATACTTTAGGATTTAAGGGATATAAAACTTTATTAATTGATTGTGATGGTCAAGGTAACAGTACATACGCAAGTGGCATTGACGAAGTTCAACATAACATCATAGATGTTTTTAATGGTGATTGCAAAATTGAAGATACAATAGTAAAAACAAAGTATATTGACATCATCGGAGCTGATTCATCTTTAAAAAACATTGATGTATACTCTTATGATGATGTTAAAAAGGATTTATTGAAAAAAGCAATACAACCAATTCAAAAAAACTATGATTTTATAATACTTGATACACCACCGTCATTTGATAACCTTTTATTTAATGCGATGACAGCATCAGATTATATTCTAATACCAACAGAACCATCGGCTTTTGCAATGACAGGTTTACTTGAATTAGCTGAAACCATAAGAAATATTCAAAACAGTTTTAATCCAAATCTGAAAATACTCGGTATTTTATTAATTAAATATGCAAAGCGACTTAAATTAAATCAATCTGTAAAAGAAATGTTAGAAGAATATGTTTCTGAAAATAACGGTAGACTTTTTGAAACTACAATAAGAGATACTGTATCAGTTAAAGAAAGTCAATTAATGCGAATGCCTTTGATTGATTATAAAAAAGATAGTTTTAGTAATATTGATTATAAGGGATTAACAACAGAAATCTTACGAATTTTAGGAGTGATATAATGAAAAAATTTACTATCGACAAAAACAATCCATTAAAAACTAAGAATGTAGTTGACAACAAAATTAATTCTCAAACAGAAACTATTTCAGAAAATGCAAAAGATATAACAAAACAAGTCGAAACTAACTCCGAAACACCAAAAGAACAAACAGAAGCAAAAGCTGATGCTAATAATAATGCTGATATTATCAACACTAATGATAGTGATACTATTGTTGATACACCTGTTGAAAATTCAAGCGAAGATACAAAAGAAGATACATCAAAATCAAAAAAAGAAGAAATCCCTGTTAAAAGAGGTAGACCAAAAGGCACAGGAAGAACGACAGTAGAACTTACACAGCTTGACCTTAGAGGTAATAAGGATTATTTGATTAAGATGTCAGACTTCTATGGTAAGAATGGTATTGCAGATTATATAAATTATTTAATAGAGAAAGATAAAAAAGCAAAAGCAAATACTAATTCTCCAACACGAAAAACAAAAAAAAAAGTATAACAAAATCTAAA
>JAKSUP010000003.1 GCA_024408905.1 bacterium | reverse complement strand
AATGTTTCAATAAATTCTTTTGCACCGGTTTTAATTGGTGGAATATAATCTTTTTGAAAGTCACCTGTATATTCATTCAATACACCATCTAAATCAATAAGTATTGTGCGTTTATACATAAAGTTTGTCCTTTTATCATGGACTGTCAGTCCTGTATTCAACAAAAAAATTATCTCATAATATGGAATATGAGTCAAGATTTTAGATTAATTTTAGCGAAAAAAGTTAAATTTTACAGAGAAAGGCATAAACTAAAAAGAGAAGAACTTTCTTTATTATTAGGGTATGACAATTCATACATTTCTAAACTTGAAAAAGGTAAGATGAATATAACGATTGATAAAATAGAAGAAATTGCAAAATATTTTAATATTACAGCAAAAAATTTGTTTGAATAATTTAACCGAATTATTTTATAGACCAAGTGGTCAATAGTTACTTCAATATTTACCCAAAAATTTACATCAAATGGTTGATGTTTGTATCCTCTATATATAATAGACTACTAGTGTAGACTAACTGAGGGTGGATTGTACCCTCAAAAAAAATAACTCGTTAATACGAGAATAGACTTGGTAGGTAAATTAAAATATCAGAGGAGAGCGAAAGGTGCAGCTTTCGAGCTTAGACATTACTTTAAGACGTATTAGTATGATTGAAAATCAGTTTCAATCTCTAATGGACTACGCTCAAAAACCTGACGCTGATTTCCAAAAAATACTCGATACCAAGGTAGAAAATTCAAAAAATCCAAACGCAACATCAAGAACAGAAATCAATAGTTTGATATCAAAATATGCAGACAGAAACGGATTAGACGAAGACTTTGTTAAAGCCGTAATTAATCAAGAATCTGGATTTAATCCTAATGCTACATCTCATTGTGGCGCAATGGGTCTTATGCAATTAATGCCGTCCACTGCACAAGGACTTGGTGTTACAAATGCGTATGACGCTGAACAAAACATTGAAGGTGGGACAAAATATTTAAAAGGATTAATGGACAGATTTAATAACGATAAGTCATTAGCACTTGCAGCTTATAATGCAGGCCCTAATGCAGTTAAAAAATATGGTGGCATTCCTCCTTATGCAGAGACACAAAATTATGTAAAAAATGTGTTAAGTAAATATGATTCTTACAAGGGAAGTGCGAATGTAACACCATTACAAAATACTCAAAATGATAAGGGGGCAGAAGGATGATAGTAAGAGGATTGGAATCAGCAGCAAACGGTATGCTTGCCCTTATGGATATGAATGATAATACTGCCAACAATTTGGCAAACGTAAACACAACTGGATTTAAACGTGGCGCATTGCGTTTTAAAGATGTTATGGAAGCAGCTGTATATTCTCAACAAGGTTCAATATTGAGAAATGGTGAATCAAGAGAATTAGGTAACTTGAGTTTAGGTTCACAAACTCTTCAATATACGCACGATTTTTCTCAAGGTGCTTTACAAGAAACCACAAGCCCTTATGATGTCGCAATCGAAGGTGACGGATTTTTCAAAATACAAGATATAAACGGAAATGTTTCATATACGAGAAACGGCTCTTTTGTAGTTAATGATCAGGATTATTTAGTAACAAAACAAGGCGAATACGTTTTAGATGTTCGTAATCGCAGAATAAGAATGATTCCTGAGGATTTTGATCCTGAAATGATGAAAGACAGGACAGAAATCATAATCGGCGAAAGTGGAAACATCGAAATGAATTCATATAATCAAAAAATTCCGATGCAAACAATCGGTATATTTGATTTTTCAGATAAAGATGATTTGTTTGAAATAGGCGATGCCAAATTTGTTCCACGAAATATTGAACAAAATCCGGAATTAAGAGCAGAAAAATTTTCTGTACAACAGCACATGTTGGAACAATCAAATTCAAATGTAATCAGAGAAATGATTAATACAATAAATACTTCAAGAAACTATGAATCTTTGACAAAAGTTGTAAGTACAAATAACGAACTTTTACAACAAGCAGTCGCAGTAGGTAGATTGAGAACATAATAAAAAAATTTAAAACCGGACAATTAAAACGAGAGAGGAAATAAAATGTTAAAAGCACTAACAACAGCAGCAACAGGTATGATTGCACAACAAAACTACCTTGATGTTATTGCAAACAACGTAGCTAACGTAAACACAACAGGGTTTAAAAAATCCAGAATTGAGTTTCAGGATTTGTTATCTCAAGCACAGAGAACACCGGGTGCTTTGATGAACCAAGGTACATACCAGCCTGTTGGTATAGAAATCGGCTTAGGTGTAAAAACAGCTGCAACAACTCGTATTTTTACACAAGGTGTTGCAATATCTACAGGCCGTCAGTTGGATGTTGAAATTGAAGGTGAAGGATTTTTCCAAGTTATGAAAGAAGATGGTTCTTTAGCTTATACACGTGACGGCTGTTTCCAAGTTGATTCATTAGGTCAATTATGTACAAATGACGGTTTATTAGTACAGCCTGCAGTTTCAATTCCTCGTGACGCTACAGAAATTACGATTACACAAGACGGTAATATTTCTGTAACACTTGCAGGTCAAACTCAACAATCAGTTGTAGGTTCACTTCAATTGGTTAAGTTCCAAAACCCATCAGGCTTGTTGTCAATCGGACATAACTTGTACAAAGAAACTCAAGCCTCCGGAAACCCTGTACAAGATACACCGGGGCAAAACGGTTTAGGTTTGATTCAACAAGGTATGCTTGAAGGTTCAAACGTACAAATTGTTGATGAACTTGTTGGTTTGATTAAAGCAGAACGTGCATTTGAATCAAATTCAAAACTAATTAATGCATCAAGCAACATCTTACAATTAACTAATAATATGTCATAAGAAATTAAAAAAAGGTAAGTAATGAAAAAAATAATTGTAGCAACTTTAATAATGATAATAGCTAACTTGAGTGCAAATGCTCAAGTAGTAAGTTCTGCTACAATAAAATCTGAAATAGCGAAGCAATTAAAGGCAACCTATTCAAAAATGGCTAACGCCGATGTTGATGTAAAAATTATCGCAACTCCTTTTTCAGAATTAGTATTACCTGACGGAAAAATTACTTATAAAATCACTCAAGGTGAAGATAAAATTATTTCTCGTGATATAAAAAGAGTTGATGTATATGTAAATAATGCTTTTGTAAAAACTTTAAATTTGCCTACTCAAACTTGCGTATACAAAGAAGTTTTGGTAGCTGCTGATAATATCAACAGAGAGCAGGCAATTACAAGAGAAGCTACTGTTCTTAAAAAAATTGATATTTCTCAAAAAGTAAATTATATCTTAACAGAAAAAGCATTGAATAAAGAAATGTCTGCAAAAAAAGCTTTTGTAAAAGGTGAAGTTATTGATAAAAGATTTGTAAAAATGAAGCCTGATGTAGAGAGAAATATGGGAGTTCGTATTTTCTTTGTATCAAACGGAGCCGTTATGATTACAATCGACGGAACAGCTTTGGCAGATGGTATGACAGGTGATTATGTTAATGTAGAAAACAAAAATTACAAAAGAACATATACAGGTAAAGTAATCGGCGAAAACAGAGTATTAGTAAATATATAGGGGTAAAGGGATAAGATAAAGGACGAAGATATGAAAAAACTATTTTCAACAATTCTAATAATGACAATGATGCTAACAGGTTTGTTACCTGCGACAGCTATTGAAACCAAAGTCAGAATAATGGATTTGGCACATATTAAAGGAGTTCGCGAAAACCAGTTGGTCGGATATGGTGTAGTTGTTGGTTTACCCGGAACAGGTGACAACTCTCGTTCAACTCAGATTACAAACAAAATGATGTTAAGAAACTTGGGTACTGTAATCGAGCAAGAAAACTACATTCAAAAAGGTGCTTCAGCTGCTGTAATCGTAACGGCAACAGTTCCTCCGTTTTCTAAAAACGGCGACAAAATTGACGTAACAGTTTCTGCAATTGCTGATGCTAAGAGCTTAGAAGGTGGTGTTTTGGTTCAAACAATCCTTAAAGCTCCAAATGGTGAAGCAGTTGCCGTAGCCCAAGGTCCTTTGTCAGTTGGTGGTATTAATAAAATTGCCGGTGGTTCTTCTGCAAGAACTGCAATTACAACAACAGGAAGAATTCCGGGTGGTGCAATTATAGAACGTGATATTTATACTGAAATCGGAGATGAAGATTCTATTACACTTTGTCTGGATAAATCGGATTACACTCTTGTATCAAGAATTGCAAGCACGGTTTCAAGACTCGCTCCTGCTCAAGCAATAGACGGGAGTTCGGTTAGAGTTGCAATACCTCCAAGATTTATGAATGACAGAGTAACATTTATATCATTGTTAGAGAATTTGGAAGTTTCTCCGACATTAGAAAGAGCAAAAGTTGTTGTAAATGAAAGAACAGGAACTGTGGTTATAGGTGCAGATGTAAAACTGCTTCCTGCTGCTGTGGCACACGGTAATATCACGGTAACAGTTTCTTCAACAAACGAAATTTCACAACCAAACGGTTTCTCAAACGGTGCAACTGTTGGGTTTGAAAATGCAGATATAGAAATTAATAAAGCTCCGGGGAGTTTGATTGAAATGCCTGCAAACAGTAATCTTAATGATTTAGTTAGAGCATTAAACCAAATTGGCGTAGCACCGGTGGACTTAATTTCTATACTACAAGCACTTAAAAAATCTGGTAGTCTGCAAGCTGAATTGATAATAATTTAAAAGGGGATAGAATGGATTTTTCAACACCGACATTAGATTTAATAAAACACGATTTGAATAATGCTCAGACTGTAAACTCTGATCAGGTTCTGTATAACAGAATTAAAGAGGCAGGTGATTCTAAGGCTCAATTGAAAAAAGCCGGAGAAGAATTTGAGTCAATTTTTATAACAAAAATGCTTAGTGAAATGGATAAAACAGTTGATCGTTCAGATAGTATTTTTGGAGAAAAATCGCCGTATGTTGATACTTTTAAGTCAATAGTATTTCAACAAGTGGCACACGATTTGGCATCTAATCCTCATTCATCAATTGGAATTGCCGATCAAATTTATAAACAAATGGAAAAATACGTAAAATAGGATAATAAAAATGATTTCATCAGTAGGACAAAACAACAATGTACAAAGGTTTTCGGCAGTAAATGCATTACGTTCTTCTGCAAGCCAATTAAAACCACATTCAAGCGAGGCGTCAACACCTGAAGATTTATCAACACGTGTTGCTCCAAAAGGGCTTTTGGAGAGAATTAATGTTAATGAAGTGCGTGAGTGTGCAAAGGCTGTGGGTGAATATAATATAACAGACGAAGAAATTAAATACGGAATGATGTATGGCAGAAGTGTCATTGCAGAATTTTTAGCATAAAATGAGGGACTTGGAGATGAAAAAAGTTATAGCAATAATAGCAATATTAATGATGACGATGGTTACAGTCAATGCTGAATCATTGTTTACATTAGGTGCATCACAGAATTATGTCGGTGTTCCGAGATCTTTATTTGGTGGTGTTCAGGCTCATCAAATAGGAGATTTGATTTCTATTATAATGACAGAGAATATTTCTGTAAGCGATAACTTGTCTTATGCATCAGAAAAATCTTCTACTACAAAAGACAGTTTTACTGAAATACTAAAAAATGTATTTGGATTAGGATTTTTGAAAAGTACTGACGGTTATGGTGGTTCAAATGAAGTCTCTAACTCTGCAACAGGTTCAAGAGCTATGAAATTAACAGACAAAATTGCTGTACAGGTAGTGCAGCAGCTTCCGAACGGAAACTTGTCTGTTCAAGGAAAGAAAACTGTTGTAAACGGAAACGAAAGAATGGATTTTATAATAACAGGTGTTGTTGATCCTCGTTGGTTAAACGAAAACGGAGAAATATATTCATATAATGTTGCTAATCTTCAATTTGCATTGTCAGGCAGAGGTTCTGTATCAAGAAGTCAAAACGAAGGTATATTCAACAGAGTTATCAGATATTTGTTCTAATATTATTAATTGGATTAAACAAGGGATTATGGAAACAAAAAGATTATTTCAAAATTTAATAAAAACTTTGGATAAAGAGCTTGAAGCATACGAAACTTTAGTAGAACTCTTAAATGAGAAGAAAGAAGTTCTAAAAAAAGCAAAAACTGACGAGCTTGGTGAAGTGGATAATAAAATTTTGGCTCTAAATCAGCGAATTGTTAAGCTGAATGATGTCCGAAAAAACATCTCCATGGAGCTGCTTGGTAAAGACGGTTGTATGTCAGAATTCATCGAGCTTTCAAGGCAACAAAATCCGGAGTTTGAAGAGGCACTTTTGTTAAGAAAAGTAAAGATTTGTAACAATATTGAGCAAATAGTGTTAGTAAATCAGCAAAATGTGGCATTAATAAATCATGGCATCGTAATTACTAACAAGATGTTGGAAACAATTATTGATGCGTTTGCTCCTCAAGGAAGTATATATAACGGAGCAGGAAAAACAGATACACATGACTATGACATGTGGACAGTAAACGAAGAAATCTAACGAGGTAAACAAAATGGTTAGTTTATTCAACTCATTAAATATTGCGTCAAATGCATTATCAGTAAATGAATCAGCAATTAGTGTTGTATCACATAACGTTGCGAATATGAATACCGAAGGTTATTCAAAGCAAAGAGTTAACCTTGCAACAAGAAATATTTCAGGTGCAATCGGCGACAGCGTTGAAGCACAGATCCGTGCAAACGGTGGCGTTATGATTGCAAATGTCATGAGATACAATGATGAATATTTGAATAGTTATTATAGAGATCAATTATCTACATTAAAACAATACCAAGAACAATTGGATAATATGGGTGATTTGGCCGGTATTTTTGATGATTTGGGAGGTAATGGTATAAGTAGTGCATTAAAAGGTTTTTATGATGCATTAAATAACTTAAATGAATACCCGGCAAGTTCAACAGCAAGAGTTAACTTTATAGAATCAGCTAAAACATTAACTTCTATAATGAATACTAAGAGTGCACAATTAAACGAATTAACGGGTAAAGCATTGGGTAACGGTGCTGACAGAGAAACTCTCGAAACTTCTAAAATTTATAATCAATATGGTGAATTCAATAAAAAATTAGATGAATTAGCAGAAGTAAATAAAGCATTAATACGTACTCAAACAGGAACATTGGAAGCAAACAACCTTCTTGATAAACGTGATATGATTTTGAATGATATCAGTGGTTTTGTAAATATTAAGACTATTGAAAAACGTAATGGTTCTGTAGACTTGTATGTTGGTGATGTTAAAATGGTTGGTGGCGCTGTTGTAACCGGAAAACTTGATATCCAAACAGCAAAAGAATATTGTAAAGGTCATGATATTGTATACCCTGATGATTGGTATACAGAAGATGAAAAAGGTAATAAAATCCCCGGCCCTGCTGCTGTTATGAATATTGTGGATGAAAATGGTGACCCAATTATTGATTATGCTAATGATCAAATCAGAGGTGGTGCTTTAGGTGGTATGTTACATTGTACCGACTTACAAGATCCTGATATGAATGTTGGTAAAGCACAAGAAAGTTTAAACAGATTGGCAAACACAATTGCAAATGTGTTCAATGCTCTTAATACTGATACTGAACATGCTTGTTGTATTAATAAAAATGATGTAACAAAACTTGTATATACAACAGCTGATAACGCAATTTTTGTGAACTCAAGTGGAACAGGGGATATTACAGCAGGGAATATGGCAATTAATCCTGAATTATTAAAAGAAGACGGATGTTGGAATTTAGCTTGTGCATATTTCGAAAATCCTGATGATTTTGATGAAAATGCAGTAGGCAACTCTAAAAACGTAATATTCATGTTAGAGTCACGAAATACAAAACAACCTGCATTAAATGGTGTTTCTATAGAAGACTTTTATACAGGTCTTGTCGGTAAAATTGCATCAGGTGGTAGCAATATGCAAGCACTTGTTGATACTCAACAAGAAGTTGTTGATTCAATTAAAAATGAAATAACAGCAAATAATAGTGTTGATTTAAATGAAGAATTGGTAAACTTGGTGAAATATCAAACTGCTTATTCTGCATCAGCACAAGTATTTAATGTAGTTAATGAATGTTTAGGTGTAATAACATCACTAGGGAGCTAAACTATGACAAATCGAATCTCATCATCAGCAAGATATGAATTATTAATTCAAGACATGCAAAAAAGCATGTACAATTACAATAAGTTAACATCACAATTGTCATCAGGCAAGAAATTAACAAGTATTACTGATGATCCTATTGCTGCAGTTAATGTTTTGAATACTAATAAACAATTAGGTCAAATTGGAACATTCCAAACAAATGTTGGGATGGCACAAGCAGAGTTAGACACTCTTGATGATTTAATGGCTTTAGCATCAGGCTATTTATCAAGCGCTTGGAACAGAGCTGTTCAAGCTAACCAACAAACTTACGGTAAAGATTCATTAAAAGCTTTAAAAACTGAAATTGATGAAACAATTAAAACTATGGTTGACCTTGCAAATACTGAATATGACGATAATTATATATTTGCAGGTGCAAATACTAAACAAGTTGCTTATGTAATTGATAAAGAAACCGGAGAAATAATATACCAAGGCACTCCTTCTTCTAATCCTGAATATGCAAGAAGAACAGAAGTCGCTGACGGTGTATTTGAAACTATCAATACAACAGGTGACGTTGTATTCGGTAAATATCAATACGAACAAGAGGTTACTGAAGACGGCGCAAAGGTATTTATGGATGGTGACAGGAGAGTATTACAAACAGTTGATGAAGCAACAGGAGAAAAAGTTTATACATACGAAGATGACGGTTCTGAATATACAGGAGATCCTGCTGATTTAACTAAAAAAATGAATGATGAACCAACTGCAACCGGTGTTATGGGTGCATTGAGTCTTTTAAGTAAATCTATAGGTCAAGTTATTGATTCAGAAACACCTGAAGAAATGAAAGACGGATATGATTTAATGAATTCAACTCTTGATATGTTTGCAAACGGATTAAATATGATTACAACCGAGCAAACTAAATTCGGTGGTGTTGCAAACAGATTGACAATGACAGAATCAACTTTAGAAACAAATAACGATAATTTATCTGCATACTTAAAAAATATCAATGAAGTTGATTATGCAAAAGCTGTAACAGATTGGATGAATGCACAATATGCATATCAAGCAAGTATGAAGGTAGCTTCAGCTACGATGAATATGAGCTTATTAAATTATCTATAAAAATTAACTTGGGCTTTTCAAGGATGAAAAGCCCATATACAAAGTTTAGTCTACAATTTTAATATACTTACCATTATAAGGACATTATATGTCCTTTTTTTTTGTGTTTATTTATAAGCTAATCAAGATACAACAAAATATATATTGTGATGTGTTATTGTGATAAAATTATCTTATGAAAATAAGTGAAATAATTAAAGCCACAAATTCGGTTGTAATAAAAGAGCTTGAAAAAGCTTTAGCTGTAAATATATCTACTGATACAAGAACTATTCAAGAAGGAGATTTTTACTTACCTTTGAAAGGTGCGTCTTTTGATGGTGAAAAATTTGTATCTCAAGCAATAGAAAAAGGTGCCGTTGGTGTTTTTGTAACACAAGATACTGAAATAAACATGGATTGTTGTATTCTAAAAGTAGAAGATACTTTAAAAACATATCTTGAACTTGCTAATTATAGAAGGAATAAATTCAATCCGATAGTTGTTGCAGTAACCGGAAGCTCCGGAAAAACTACAACAAAAGAACTTGTATCATCAGTGTTATCAGAAAAATTTAGAACATTTAAAACTCCATTGAATCACAATAACGAAATCGGTTTTTGCCAGACAGTTTTTGAAGCACCTTGTGATACCGAAGTTTTGGTATTGGAAATGGGTATGAGGGGTTTGGGAGAGATTGAACTTTTATCAAAATATTCTGAACCCGACATAACAATTATTGCAAATGTTGGAACTGCTCACATTGGTCGTTTGGGTTCAAGAGAAAATATTGCTAAAGCAAAATGTGAAATTGTGAAATTTCAGCGTGGTAACACTTTTATTGCACATAATGATGAACTAATTAAACAAACAGTGGATTTTAACGGTGAAAAAATCTATTATTCAATAAATGATGTTAAAATTCTTGAAAAATCTACACATTATTCAAAATTTGAATACAAAAATAATATTTATGAACTCAATGTCGGTGGTGATTATAATATTGAAAATGCACTAAGCGCAATAAATACAGGGATAAAACTTGGGCTTACAATCCAACAAATTCAGGAAGGGTTAAAAAAATATCATCCAATCGAAAAGCGTTGGGAAGCTGTTAGTTCAGGTGGATATGAAATAGTTAATGATAGTTATAATGCAAATCCTGAATCTATGCGCGCGTTTGCAGATACAATATTTGAATTATATGATAACTATGTATTAGTTTTGGGTGATATGGGTGAACTTGGTGATAATGAAGTTAAATATCATAAACAATTAGGACAATATATCAACGGGCATAAACTTTTAAAACCTGAGACTATTGTCATTTCTGTCGGAAATTTATCTGAAAATATGACAAACGAAATCAGTAATTGTAAAGCGATTCATTTTGATGAGATTTCTGATGCTGTTAAATATATTAAATCTGATATAAAACAATCTGAAAAGATATTTTTGAAAGCTTCTCGCAGCATGAAATTTGAAAAGATTATTGAAGAATTGGGAAGGGAGTAGTTTTGTGGGCGGCTTACTTGTATTTCTTGGCGGTGGTTTTGGCGCATTAATCAGGTATTTTTTGTATTTAATTTTGCCTAAAAATTGTGCCTTCCCTCTGGGTACACTTTGTGCTAATTTTTTCGGTTGTTTTATCGCAACCGTTGTCTTTACATATTTTATTACAAAAGGTGATTTACACCCGCATTATAAAATTCTTTTAATAACAGGATTTTGTGGTGGTTTGAGTACTTTGAGTGCACTCTCTTTGGAAGTTTTGTGTTTTATACAATCCGGCGAATATTTAAAAGCTGCTCTATATATCTTAACAAGTTTGTTAATTTGTGTAATTTCGGTTATACTTGGAGTAGCCTTGGTTAAAAAATATGTTTAATAATAATTCGTTTAAAAAGAGAATACTTTTTGTCGGCATTCCTGACATGGCATACATTGGTCTTGATGGGCTTTTAATGGCGGGAGTCAATATTGTTGGCGTGTTAGGACCTAAAAAAGACCATTCAATGTATTATGCGTTCAGAGAATTTGTTCGTGCAAGAAATGTGAATTATATTGAATATGATGAACTTGATGAGCCGCAACTTATTGATAAGATAAAGGCATTAGATGTTGATGCGGCTGTTGTTTGTTCATTCAATTATAAAATCCCGAGAGTTTTGATGGAAAGTGTAAAAGACGGATTTATTAATGTTCATCCATCTATGCTTCCAAAATATCGAGGCGGCAACCCTTATACACGTGTTATTATGAACGGCGAAACAGAAACCGGTGTAACTGTTCATTTTATGGACGAAAATTTTGATACCGGTGATATTATTGTTCAAAAACCGTATCATATAAATGCCAAGGCAACGATGGGAACTCTCTTTAACGAGCTTAATGTTCTGGGAATTGAATTATTATTACAAGTTTTGCAAGCCTATGAAACTCAAGAATTACCAAGAATTAAACAACCTGTTGGTGATTTTATTTCCGGTAAAGGATTATCTGAGGATGAAATTTTCATTAATTATAATAAAACGGCAGAAGAAATCGAAAGATTTGTGCGTGCCTTAAATCCTTTTATCCTTGCAAGTACGACATTTAGGGGTAATTTATTAAAAATAATCAAGGTGGAAGTTGCATCTGATGCTTTTTGCATTCCTCATCCTGCAGGAACTGTCGCAAAAATTGAAGATGATAAATTCTTTATCGCAACGGCTAAGGGCTTAATCGTCCCGACAGTCATGCAGTTTGGCAGTTTCTTTATCGGTGATTCCAAAGACTTTATCAGAATAGTAAATCCGAAAATTGGTGAAGAATTCAAGTAGGGGTAGGGGTAAATAATAGGGGCAAACCGCCAAAGAGGTAACGGCAGTAAAATATTAAGGCACTATGGCACTAAGAATTTAATGTTATAGTAAGCAGGTGGGTGAATCCCAACAAAATAAGGCTAAGAATTATGGATAAATTATATTTTTTAACGGCAGGTGTGCCATTATCGGCAGGAAATAAGGGATATCGAAAGGGTTTTGAGATACTGGATGATATGTGTCTTGATGGTCTTGAGCTTGAGTTTGTCCATGGAGTCAGAATTAGTGATGAAAGCCGTGAGGCAGTTAAAAATTCTAAAAAAATAATAACTGCCCATGCTCCTTTTTATGTAAATCTTAATGCAAGAGAAGAAGAAAAGGTTGAAGCGTCTGTTCAAAGAATTATTGAAACAGCCGAAACGGCTAATGAGCTTGGTGGGTACAGTATAACTTATCATGCAGGGTTTTATTTAAACCAAGAAGCCGGCATGGTCTATGACAAAATTAAAGAGCAGACAAAAATTATCACAGATGCTTTAGAAAAAACAAATAATAAGATTTGGATAAGGCCTGAAACAACAGGAAAAGCAACACAATGGGGAGATTTGCAAGAGATTGTTAATCTTTCAAAAGAGTTTGAAACAGTTTTACCATGTGTAGATTTTTCACATATCCATGCAAGATATAACGGTTTTTGGAACACTTATGATGAATTTTGTTCAATATTTGAAAAGATAGGAAACGAACTTGGGCAAGTTGCTTTGGATAATTTCCATGCGCATATCGCAGGTATTGATTATTCTTCAAAAGGTGAGAAGAAGCACCTTAACCTCGAAGACTCTGATTTTAATTACAAAGATTTGCTGAGAGCATTTAAAACATTTAATGTTAAAGGCGCTATTGTTTGTGAGAGTCCGAATATTGAAGATGATGCAAAGCTTTTGAAGGAATACTATTTAACTTTATAATATTGTATAATACATTTATGAATGCAATTTTAGAAGAAACTATTAAACTTGTTCCGACAAATCCGGGTTGCTATCTTTATTACAATAAAGATAATGAAATTATCTATGTCGGAAAAGCAAAAAACCTTAAACGAAGGGTATATAGTTATTTTCATAAGCAACACGATAGTGCAAAAACTACTGTGCTTGTATCACAGATAGAAAAGTTAGAATATATTATTACGGATTCAGAATTAGAAGACTTTATATTAGAATCACATTTAATAAAAAAACATAAACCAAAATATAATATTTTATTAAAAGATAATAAAAAATATCCGTATTTTTTGATTACAGATGAAGATTTTCCTCGTATTCAAATTGTAAGAAAGAAAAATCTAAACCCTGACAAAGGAAGGTTTTACGGTCCTTATACCGACATACGTGCAATGCATGCGACACTGGATTTTTTGAAAAAGATTTTTCCTCTAAAACAATGTAAAACTCCAAAGTTTTCAAACAGGCCATGCCTTTATTATCATATAGGAAAATGTCTTGCACCATGCCAAGGTAAAGTTACACCTGATGAATATCAAAAACTTATTAAACAAGTGGAATTGTTTCTGAGTGGTAAACAATCAGAACTTTTAAATCAAATAAAAGAACAGATGCAAAAATATTCTGAAGAGATGCAGTTTGAAAAGGCTGCTAAGATGCGTGACAGCTATTTGGATTTGGAAAAAACACTTGAAAGACAAAAAGTAGTTTATGAAAATACAAAACTAAACGAAGATGTTGTCGCTGTTCTTTACGAAGATGGGATTCTGGTTGTAGTTATAATGATGATTAGAGAAGGGCGTTTAATAGACAAAAAAGATTTTACATATTTTGTCGATGATGTTGATAAAACGGAATATTTTGAAACTTTTTTCCGTGATTATTATTCTTCTTTAAAATTGGAATACCCTGATAAAATTGTGTCAAAAGATTTGGAAGAAATTGGAAATAAAGAGTTATACCAAGATTGGCTGAAAGTTGTTTCTGGCAAAAAAATCACGATAAATTACGGTAACGGCCGTGGTAAATACGGAGAACTCTACGAACTTGCCGTAAAAAATGCGAGAAATACTCTGGAAAACGCTAAGCTCAAAAAAATGGCACAAATTCGTGATGATTTTAACGAAGTAGGTTCATATTTGGCAGAAAAACTCAATTTGTCTAATTTCCCAAACAGAATTGAATGTTATGATATTTCTCATATTCAAGGTACAAATACGGTTGCATCAATGGTTGTGTTCCAAAACGGATTACCGAAAAAAACTGCGTACAGAAAATTTAAAGTTCGCATGACAGAAGGAAAACCGGATGACTTTTTATCCATGAAAGAAGTTCTTTCAAGACGTTTGGCAAGACTTGGCGAACCTAAGTGGGAAAGGCCGGACTTGATAATTATTGACGGTGGCAAAGGGCAATTATCAAGTGTTATGCAAATCGTGGAAGAAATGGGCATCAAGATTGGTGAAGGTGGAATAGATTTTGTTTCTCTGGCAAAAAGAGAAGAAGAGGTGTTTTTGCCGAAAAAATCCAAATCAATACTTTTACCACGTAACTCTAATGCTCTCTATTTAATTCAAAGAATACGTGATGAGGCACACAGATTTGCGATAACTTTCCATCGTGATTTACGTTCAAAGGCTGCTATTAAGCAAGGTAATTAAGCCTGTAAGAAGTTGGTTGATTTTCAACATTTTCTGCTGTTTCAGGATTTTCAGGAGTTTCAGAAATTTTGGCTGTGAAAAATTTATTAGCTACAATGAGTTTTACAGCATTTTTATGTGCAACTTCGTGTGCGTTATAATTTCTCATAGCTTGCTGTTCAAGATTTCTGAACATTGAAATTGAGATTGAATCCATTACCTGCTCCTCTAAAAGTGCTGACAATTTTTATTATACAAATTTTTTTGGACTTTGCAAGTGTATTCTATACAATTTATTAAATATGTTTACATTACTTAACTTACTAACCATGTTATCAAGTTTAGTGCTATAATTATTTTTACACGTAATATGTACTAAAGAAAAAAATATCACAGACAAAGGGGACTGAATGTCGGATTATAAATTGGAGGACGAAACTTCTTCAGTTGATACTTTTGACACTAAAAAGCAACAAAATTCAAATATAAAGGGATATGTTGATACCAGAATGCAGCCAAGTGCAGGGTTAAAAAGTATTATAGCTGATAAGTTACAACAAAATATGAATATACAAAGCACAGCCGAAAGCCAAGCACAGCCGAAAGAAATGAAAGATTTTGTTGGTGGTAAATGGCAGCATGAAATTAATGTTCGCGATTTTATTCAAAACAACTATACGCCGTATGAAGGTGATGCAAGTTTTTTGTCTGACCCGACAGATGCGACAAAAAAATTGTGGAATAAATGTTTAGATTTATTTAATGAAGAACGAGAAAAAGGTGGCGTTCTTGATATGGATACATCTATTGTATCTACAATAACATCACATGACGCAGGTTATATTGAAAAAGATTTGGAGCAAATTGTAGGCCTTCAAACGGACAAACCTCTAAAACGTGCTTTACAACCGTTTGGGGGAATTAGAATGGCTCAATCTGCTTGTAATTTGTATGGGTATTTGGTTGATTCCAGTGTAACTGAGATATTTACGAAATATAGAAAAACTCATAACCAAGGGGTTTTTGATGTTTATACTCCTGAAATGAAAACGGCAAGGCATGCTGCGATTATAACAGGTTTACCTGATGCATATGGACGTGGACGTATAATTGGTGACTATAGACGTGTTGCTTTATACGGCATTGATAGACTAATCGAAGATAAAATAGCACAAATGACTTCTCTGGAAGGCGATATGACTGCTGAAAAAATTCAGTTGAGAGAAGAAATAACAGAACAAATCAATGCGTTAAATGAGATGAAAGAAATGGCAAAACTATATGGTTATGACATTTCTAAACCTGCTCAAAATGCAAAAGAAGCTGTACAATGGTTGTATTTTGGATATTTAGCCGTTATAAAAGAACAAAACGGTGCAGCAATGAGCATTGGAAGAACTTCAACATTCTTGGATATATTCATTGAACGTGACCTTCAAAATGGTGTTATAACTGAATCTGAAGCTCAAGAACTTGTTGATCATTTTATTATGAAATTAAGATTGGTTAAGTTTGCAAGAACACCTGAATATAATGAATTGTTCTCAGGCGATCCTGTATGGGTTACTGAATCTATAGGTGGCATGGGGCTTGACGGAAGAACATTAGTTACAAAGAACTCTTTCCGATATCTTCATACATTGGAAAACCTCGGAACTTCGCCTGAACCGAATTTGACAGTTTTGTGGTCAAGAGATTTACCACGCAGTTTCAAGGAATATGCAGCGAAGATATCTATTGCAACTTCTTCTATCCAATATGAAAATGATGAAATTATGAGGTCTGTGCATGGCGATGATTATGCTATAGCGTGCTGTGTTTCATCAATGGTTGTAGGAAAAGAAATGCAATTCTTCGGCGCAAGAGCAAATTTGGCAAAATGCTTGTTGTATGCAATAAATGGTGGGATTGATGAGAGATTAAAAACGCAAGTTGGTCCGAAGTATGAACCTGTAACTTCTGAATATCTTAACTATGATGAAGTTATTTCAAAATATGAAAAAATGATGGAATGGCTTGCAGGTTTATACGTTAATACATTAAATTGTATTCATTATATGCATGACAAGTATTATTATGAAAAAGCTCAAATGGCTTTGTATGACAGAGATGTAAAGCGTTATTTTGCAACAGGTATTGCTGGGCTTTCTGTTGTAGCAGATTCTCTTTCTGCAATTAAGTATGCAAAAGTTAAAACCATAAGAGATGAAAATGGTTTAGTTGTGGATTACGAAGTTGAAGGAGATTATCCTAAGTATGGTAACAACGATGACAGAGTTGATCAAATTGCAGTAAATGTAATACGTAAATTTATGAATATGATTAGAAGTCATCATACTTACAGAAATTCAATTCCAACAACATCAATTCTAACAATTACATCAAATGTTGTTTATGGAAAGAAAACAGGTAATACACCTGATGGCAGACGAGCAGGTGCGCCTTTTGCTCCTGGGGCTAATCCTATGCACGGCAGAGATTCACACGGTGCAGTTGCATCATTGGCATCAGTTGCGAAATTGCCGTTTAGTGATGCACAAGACGGAATTTCAAATACTTTCTCAATTATACCTAACGCATTAGGGAAAGATGAAATATTTATGGGAGATCCGGATCTTCAGATTGATTGCGGGTGTTCATCTTGCGAATTAAGATAAGAGGTTTTTATTATGACAACACAACAAGAAGAAAATTTAATCGGTTTATTGGATGGATATGTTGAAAAAGGTGGCCACCACTTGAATGTCAATGTCTTAAATCGTGAGACACTTATTGATGCACAAGAGCATCCTGAAAAATACCCACAGTTGACGGTTAGGGTTTCAGGCTATGCCGTAAACTTTACCAAATTGACCAAAGAACAACAAGATGATGTAATTTCAAGAACTTTCCACGAAGCTATATAGTTCGGAAAAATTTAATGGCTATTTTAGGGAATATACATTCAATAGAGACATGTGGAACAGTTGACGGGCCGGGGATAAGATTTGTGGTTTTTGTCCAAGGTTGTCCTATGCGCTGTGCTTATTGTCATAACCCTGATACGTGGTCTTTTGATGAAAACAAAAAAATGTCAGTTGATGAGATTTTAAAAGAATATGATGGTGTAAAAGAGTTTTGTGCTGGTGGGATTACTGTTACAGGTGGAGAACCTTTAGGGCAAATTGATTTTGTGACAGAACTCTTTAAAGAAGCAAAAAAACTTGGGATACATACTGCACTTGATACTTCAGGAATTTTGTTTACTCCAAATAGTACGGAAAAATTTGATGAACTAATTAAATATACTGACCTTGTGATGCTTGATATTAAGCATATTAATGATGAAGAACACAAAAAACTTACGGGACATTCTAATAAAAACATTTTGGAATTTGGGAAATATTTATCTCAAAATAATATCCAAATGTGGATAAGACACGTCGTTGTTCCGACGATTAATGATAAAGAAGAATATTTGACTCAACTTGGGGAATTTATTTCTACATTAAAAACGGTTAAAGCACTGGATGTTTTACCATATCACAATATGGCTATTTCAAAATATGAAAAACTCGGAATTGATTATAAATTAAAAAATCTCAAACCTTTATCCAAAGAAGATGCGATAAAAGCTCGGGATATAATATTGAAATCTATATCCAAAAAATAATTACCATTTTTTGAAGATTACAAAGACTGCAAGGATAATTAGTGCAAAACCGACTAAATAATTCCATTGAAAGTCTTCTTTCAGGTAAAGAACGGAAAAAACGCTAAAGACAGTTAGTGTTATTACTTCCTGCATAGTTTTCAATTGGGCAGCTGTATAATATTCATGCCCGATTCTGTTTGCAGGGACTTGGAAACAATATTCAAAAAGTGCAATTCCCCAGCTTACAAGAATAACAATCCACAAGGCAGAACCTTTATATTTAAGGTGTCCGTACCAAGCAAATGTCATAAAAACATTAGATATTGTAAGTAATAATACAGGTAATAATTGTCTTAACATTTTGTTTCACTAAATCCTATTGTGCCAAACTCCACCTTTTCTATCAACTAAGGCATCATAACAAGACCAAAATCTAAAAACGCCAGTTAAACCCAAAAGTGCGTGTGTAATGTTTTTATCATAAGGGTTTTCGTTTACAAGTTGTCCAATTCCGGGCCAAACAATTAATGATAAAGCTGCAGCTCCGACAGAACGTCCACTAACTTTTCCGGGGTGTCCTTCCGTTGCTTTTGCAAAAGCCGGGGCTGTTAATGACAACAAAGATATTAGTAGCATTGATGTTAAAATCTTTTTCATACTTTTCTCCTTATAAAACTAATATTTTTCTGTTACCCAAATTAGGTGGTAACCAAATTGTGTTTGAATAGGTTCGGATACTTCACCTATGTTTCCTTCAAAGGCAGCTTTCTCAAACGGTTTAACCATTTGACCTCTGCCAAAGCAACCTAAATCCCCACCCCTTCTTCCGGATGGGCAGGTAGAATATTCTTTTGCGTAATATTTGAAATCATCAAATGACTTAATTTGACTCTTAATTTTTATTGCTTCTAATTCTGTCGGTACAAGAATGTGGCTTGCGCAAACTGTTTGTACATCAGCTTTTGCGATACAGCAACCACTTACAGTCAACACCAACAATATCCCAAATATTTTTTTCATAAAAACTCCTTTTAATTATTTTTGTCAATTTCAATTTTAGCTTGTTTCCACAGTTTGTCAAATTCTTCAAATGAGTATTCCTCGAGTTGCTTTGTGGCTAATTCTTCCATTTTGAGAAATCGTTTTGTAAATTTTTTATTTGACCTTAAAAGTGCTTGTTCAGCATCAATTTTATACCAACGGGCAAGATTTACCGTTGCAAAGAAAATATCGCCCATTTCATCTTCCATACTATCTTTGTTTCCACTTTTGACAGCTTCTTCAAATTCTGTGTATTCGGATTTTATACATTCTTTCAAACTCTCAACAGACGGCCATTCAAAACCGACTTTGACTACTTTTTTGCTGATTTTTTGTGCTGCCATCAGGGCTGATTGAGATTTTGAAACACCGTCAAGAACAGATTTTCGGTCTTTTTTTTCTTCTTTTTTTAGTTTGTCCCAATTGGATAAAATTTCATCTGTCGAAGAAACTTTTGTATCACCAAAAACGTGTGGATGTCTGTGGACAAGTTTGTCTGAAAGTTCTTTTGCTACATCTTCAATATCAAAATCCCCCTCATCTTTAGCAATTTGAGAGTGTAAAACTACTTGCAAAAGGACATCGCCAAGTTCTTCACGAAGATTTTCCATATTATTATCGTCTATAGCATCAACTGCTTCATATGCTTCTTCAAGCATATTAGGGCGAAGTGAAACATGAGTTTGCTCTCTATCCCATTGGCAACCATTTTCACTCCTTAATGTTGCGACTATATTTATCAATCTTTCCAACTGTGGATAATTCATATTTTGATTATACAACTAATACGCAATGTGGTAAATAAAATTCTTACCCACCTAGTGCTTTAGTATCTTAGTGCCTTCAAATAGATTGCCACGCTCCCTTTGGTCACTCGCAATGACAATAATCACTTTATCCCCTTAGTGTCATAGTGCTTTAGTATCTTAGTGCCTTCATTCTCCCTCCCCTATTTACCTCCCCAGATCTAATCCCATCAGTTGACTTTCTCCATACGCTTTGCCTCAAACTCAC
>JAKSUP010000299.1 GCA_024408905.1 bacterium | reverse complement strand
AAAAATGTTGCGCGTATCGGTAAGCATTCTGAACTTCTAAAAATAACAGATGATCCTTTAGCTTATGCTATGGAACAGGTTAAAAAATATAATGAGGAGCATGAAAAAAGCAGAACTTTACCACTTAATCTGAATATCGATTTTGAGGAGAAAATAAAAGCTACTGATGCAATTGCGTCGACATCAACTGATAAGAATATTGGTTATTTATTCCTTCAATATGTATATAAAAAACTTGAAATAGATAAGTTTTTCAAGGCTATTCTGGAAGAAACTAAAATCGAATATAATCCTGATCTTGTGAACAGATTCATTACTTATTCAAGAATACTTGATCCCGATTCAAAATTAGGATCTTTTCAAAAACTCGATAATTTTTATGAGCAGCCCAGATTTGAATATGTCCACATTCTTAGAACTATGGACCTGTTAAAATCACATTACGATGAATACATTACGCACCTTTATGAAAACAGTTTAAACCTGGTTAAAAGAAACACCTCTGTTTGTTACTACGATTGTTCGAACTATTACTTTGAGATTGAATGTGAAGATGAAGATTATTTCGACCCTGTAACCGGAGAGTATTTTAAAGGCCTTCGTAAATATGGCGTAAGTAAAGAACACAGACCTAATCCAATCGCTGAAATGGGACTGTTTATGGATGCTGACGGCATTCCACTTTCCATGTGTATAACTTCCGGCTCTGATAATGAACAGACTACAGCTATCCCTCTGGAAAAGAAACTCACTAAAATGCTTAAAGGAAAAAAATTTATTTATTGTGCGGATGCAGGGCTTGGTTCACTTAACATTCGTAATTTCAATTCTATGGGTGGACGTGCGTTTATTGTAACCCAGTCTGTAAAAAAGCTGTCTGCGCAGCTTCAGGATGCAGTATTTAACGACTGCGACTACAAACTACTGTCAAATAACAGCAATGTAACTCTTGAACATATGAAAAATTTTGACAGACACGATAAAGATAATCTAAGCCTCTACAATGATCATGCTTACAAAATATTAATTGCTGATAAAGCTTTTGATGTTGGTCTTTATGAAGATAAAATCTGCAAAAACGGAAAAACAAGGCGAGTAAAATCAAAAGCAACAATCAAACAGAAAATCATCATTACATTTTCAAGAAAAATGATGGAATATCAGAGATACATTAGAAACAGACAGGTTGAACGCGCAAAAAAAATTCTTGAGAATATTGATCCGGACACATACAAAAAAGGTCCTAATGATGTAACACGATTTATAAAAAAATTAACAAAGTCAAAGGCCAAAGAAAACGGAAGCGATGAATATATTCTCGACAAGGATTTAATTGAAAAAGAAGAAAAATACGATGGATTTTATGCTGTCGCAACTAATCTTGATGATGATGCAAAAACTATAATTGAAATTAGTCAGAAGCGATATAAAATCGAAGATTGTTTTAGAGTGATGAAAACCAATTTTGATGCAAGACCTGTTTATCATTCAAAGACCGACAGAATCATTGCGCATTTTATGATTTGCTATACAGCATTATTAATCTACAGAATCCTCGAAAAGATGCTTAGTTTAAAAAATTATCATTTTTCAATTGATAACATAATTGAAACTATGCGAAATATGAACGTTTCAAACATCCAGGATATCTGTTACATGTCTACATACACTAACTCACAAACTTGTATCGCATTGAATGAAATTACCGGACTTGAACTTGATAAACAATACTATCTCCCAAAGATTTTAAATAAAAAAATAAAAAATTTATCTTAACAATTTCCATACAACTTTTTTATAATAGAAAAAAAGAGACGCTAGTCACGTGTTTACGTGGTTTACGTCTCTTTTGTTTTTCGCAACTGTCAAAGTCGGGATTTTACCCTTAATAAATCAAGAGGGTTTAATTGCTTTTTTTCAAAGATTGAACAACGAAAGATATTATTTTTTTTGC
>JAKSUP010000298.1 GCA_024408905.1 bacterium | reverse complement strand
GTGAAATAATATCAAATAAGACGGCTACGGTTTACGACTTGTCAGATATTTTAAATAAAAAAGATGAAAAAAACTTAGATATTAAACAGAAGAAGTATTTGGTAGATGCAGCTAAACGAGCAACCGTTGCAGCATACCTGAAATATTTACCGACATTGAGGTTAGATTTGGGGTACCAATCTTATAATGAAGGTTACGCAAAATCATATACCGATGTTCCAACTCATGTTGGTGCTTTTACCATCGGTATGGATCAAATGATTTACTCACCTGATTTAGTAACAAATATTATTGTTAAGCACAAGAAATTAAAATTTGATAAAGCTGAAAAAGTCTTAACAGAGCAATCTATAGGACTACAGTTAGCAGACTTGTATATTGATACACTTATGCTTGAAAATGCCGTAAAAATTCAAGAAGAACATCTGACAGAAACTCGTGAAAATTTGGCAATTGCCCGTGTCAGAGAAAAAAGTGGATTTTGTGGACGGGAAGAAGCTTTGCAGTGGGCCGGGGAAGTATCTCAAGAAGAAAAAAAATTACTTGCAATGAAGGCCGATTTGAATAACGTAAAAATCGAGATTAACAAGTTATTAAATAAAGACCAAAGAGAAGAATTCACTTTCAAACCTTTAACAGCAAGTGATCCTGCATTCTTTTCATCAGACATTCATATTTTAGACCATGTAAGAACACCTGAAAAGCTTGCAAAATTTACGGATATGATTTCCGAAGAGGCGATATATTTATCACCTGAGACAACAAAATTGAAAGCTGCAATTGCAATGAAAAAGGCAGAAATTGGAAATTACAGTCAAAAATTCTTCTTGCCTAATGCAAAATTAACATTGGAACATACGTCACAATTTAACAGATCATTACCTTACGAAAAAGAAGGGCACATGGCAATGCAATCTGCATATTTAGCTTCTGCAGGTATGTTAGGCTCCCCTTGGCTGGGACTAGACGAAGATTCAACAAGATTTATGATTGTTGCTCAATGGAAACCTATAGAAGGTGGTACGAAATTTGCAGAAATCGCACGTTGTAAATCCGAATTAAACCAACTAAATACATATTTAGACGAAGTAAATACCGAAATCGAAATGAATATCCGTTCAGTAATAAATCGTGCTATTTCAAAATACTTTATGATAGAAAAATCTTATAAAGCCATGTTTGCACAGACAGAAAATTACCAAATGGTAAAAAATATGTATTTACAAGGAAAGGCTCCGATTTCACAACTTGCAACGGCACAAAACCTATATACAGAAGAAAAACTAAATGCAATGAATTCTCAATATGAATTTTTCAAAGAATTATTATGGGTACAAAGAGGCTTAATTTCAGTAAACTGGACGAAAGCATTACCTGAAGCAAAGGACTTTATTACTAAAAAAGTTCCAAAAGAATTAGAAGCAGAACCTGATTTTTCTTTGTAAAATTTTTAAACAAATTTCTCATAAATTTCGTTACATAAATAGAGAAAATAGGGAAATATTAATACACTATTTTATATTTTTGTAATAAAATCTTATCAAAGAGGGTTTGTATTTTGAATAAATCATATAAGAAAATTATCACATTGGGCTTGTTATTATCAGTAATGACAATTTCAGCACTAGCTATTGAAGATGTGCAGCCAACAAAAAAATCTAAGTTTAAATTATTTCAAAAAACTGAAAAAACAGTAACATTACAAGAGCTTGAAAAAAAGGTTAATAAAATAAAAGGTTCTTGTGGTGTTACGGAATTTCATACTCCAAAAGTAATTGAATTCGGTGCCCGTCCGGAAAAAGTTGTTGTAATGAGTATTGAAGATTGCGTTAAATATGCACTTGAACACAGACACGATTTAGCAGCATCAGAAGATAGAATAAGAGTTGCCGAATCCGGTATAGGGCAAGCTCGATCCAATTATGCACCAAGACTTTTTGCAAATGTAGACTACGGAATGGGTGCTACAAGA
>JAKSUP010000297.1 GCA_024408905.1 bacterium | reverse complement strand
GAAATTGCTTTCGTATTTGACAGTAATGCCGAAAAAACAAACGAGATACTAAAAGTATATAAACCAATGATTTCAAAATCATTGTTGCCGGAATACAAAGCTGTTTTCTCTGATGATTTGGTTTTTAAAGGAGAATGGACAGAGGCTTCTTCGCAAAAAGCAGCACAAAAGGCATTACAATGACGTGCGAGAATGATTATATGTTTTGGCTATTGGTCAGGAGAATATTTAAAAAAATATAATAAAACTAAAAATGTTATAACTGTTGATCAGTATGCAATCAGAGGGTTTAGTGATAAATTTTTTAACCCTGTTCAGCAATCAGTAAACGATTTTGTTATTTTCCAAAGACTTGTCCCCAATATGGGTAAGACTGCAATATTATTAAATGAACGAGTTTATAACTCCAAAAGTAATTGGAATGAAATTGCCAAAAAAGGTTTTGCGGAAAAGAATTGCGATATTGATTTTGTTATAATTCCGGTCGGAAATGACATAAATAAAGCATTAAATTCTATCGGTGATGATGTTCATTCTGTTTATGTTACTCAAATTTATAATCTTTCGGCGGAACAAAGAAAACTATTATATACAAATTTAACACAGCGAAGATTGCCGACATTTTCATCAATGGGTAAGGAAGATGTTGTATTAGGCGCAATGTTTGGAACTTCTGCAAAAGATTTAGATAAAAAACTTGCCGACAATATTTCTTTCAATATTAAAAATGTCTTGAAAGGTAAAGCAGTTAAGAGTACACCTGTTAATTTTACCGATGGAAATGTCTTGTATTTTAATCAGGATACTGCTGAAAGTATAGGTTATATTCCGCATGTAAGATTATTAAAAAGTGTTGAAGTTATTACCTCAAAACAACCTGAACTCAGGGATTTAAGTTATGTATTTAAAACTTTTGAAGAAAGGAATTTATCTATTCAGAGAAAAAAATATTTAATAAGTGCTGCAAAAAGGTCATTAACTTCTGCATATTTGCATTATTTACCGACATTGAGGATTGATTTGGGATATCAAAAATACAATAGCGATTATGCAGAGTCTTATACTGATGTACCGAGAGGAGTAGGACAATTTACTTTAGGTATGGATCAGATAATTTATGCTCCGGATATAGTTACAAATATAATTGTTAAACATAAAAAATTAAATTTCCAAAAAGCCGAAAAGGTTTTAACCGAACAATCAACAGGATTGGAAGTTGCTCAATTATACATTGATTACATAATGCTAAAAAATGGTATTAATGATAAAAGACAATATGTTGATGATATCAGAAATGCTTTGGCAATGGCAAAAATAAGAAAACTTAGCGGTAAATGCGGAGAAGAAGAAATTATGCGTTTAACCGGCGAATTAAATGATGCCGAAAAAGATTTATTACTTGCCGATGCAGTATTTAACAATGCTAAAATTTCAATGAATCAACTTCTTTATTTGGATCAAAAAACTGATTTTGATTTAGCACCGATAAGAGTTACCGACCCTGCGTTTTTCTTGTCCGATATTAATTTGTTAGATTATATCATGACTCCTGATAAAATGGAAAGATTTACCCAAATGGTAACGGAAGAAGCAATTTTTGTTGCACCTGAAACAACTAAATTAAAAGCTGCTATCGCTATGAAGAAAGCAGAAATGGGTAATTATGCACAAAAATTTGTATTGCCTAATGCAAAACTTTCTCTTGAATACGGTTCTCAATTTAACAGAGATTTGCCTTATCAAGCCATAGGACATAGAGGATTAGCTGCTGCGGGTATTCCGTATATAGGTTTAAATGTAACTTCCGCAAGGTTATTAATTGCGGCTCAATGGAAACCAATAGAGGGTGGTACAAAAATTGCGGAATTGGCAAGAGCAAAATCAGAATTAAACGAACTTAAAACATATCTTGAAGATGTTAATACGGAAATTGAAGCGAATATTCGTTCAATTATAAACAGAGCAATATCCAGATATTTGTGTATA
>JAKSUP010000296.1 GCA_024408905.1 bacterium | reverse complement strand
TAAGAGAGATGACAAAAGTACAGTCCAAATCAAATAAAACTGCTTTAATCATAAATTTCCTCAAATTTTAATAAATACATAAAGAAAAATCCCGAGAAGCCTTGGGGCTACACGGGAAATTCACAAAATCAATAACTATCAGATAGCTCTTGTAACCTTGCCGGAACGTAAGCAACGGGTGCAAACGTTAATACGACGAGGTGTACCGTTCACGATAGCTTTAACCTTTTTAACATTCGGTTTCCAGGTTCTGTTGGAACGTCTGTGTGAATGGGACACTTTAATACCGAAAGTAATTTCTTTGTTGCAGATTTCACATTTAGCCATGGTCTGCACCTCCTTAAAATTTTCCTTTTATCAATAGCAAATGATATTATATCAAACATAAAACAAAAAAGCAAGTATTTTTTTTGAGAAATTAAAAAACAAGGGATTTTTTGTCGCCTTGGGGAATTTTTATAACGAAACAATCCGAACATCAGACATCAGACGGCAGATGTCAGACCGAAAAGCAATATTGCAACCCTTGTAGGGTGCGGCACCTTGACGCACCGCTTATTTTGTTTGTTGTCTGTTCGGGACGTCGTAGGCGCCGTCCCCTACTGACTAGATGTTAGACACTAGACACCAGACTGAAAAGCAATATTGCAACCCATTGTAGGGGGAGAGGCTTATGCGCTTGATTAATTTATTTAACCTGCTTTTTCCTTATCGTTCGATAGAATCTTAATGAATAATCAAATATATAAGAATGTATTTTTTTTACTATAAATGCAAAAGGTATTAAAATAATGAAGTTCCATATCAATATCAACACAGATAGTTTCGGCAAGTATAATACCCATAAAAATTCTGTTGTATTAAGGAAAAACATTCCGCTTAATAACCAAAATTGGAATGAATAGTTTCCTAAAAAGCATAAACATTTATCTAATATTTTAAATTTTGAAATTATGTTTGTATATAAGCAATCAAAGCTGAAAACAAATACTATTGTGCAAAATATTTCTAAAACGATATTTTGTTGCAATAAAATTCTTATTATCAAAACTCCGATTAAGCAGAATAAAGACAGTATTACAGAAAAGGGATTTTTTGAAGTTTTTGTGATGTTCCTTGCCTTTTCGATAAAATTCCTTCTGAAACTGTTCTGTAAAAGCTTTCGCAATCCGGCAGATAATTACATATGATTATCGGAAAAACTATAATGAATATCTCAGTTACGATACTTTTTATCCTTTTAGATAAAAATTTAATAACCGGACTTATACATAAAAACATTAAATTTACTTTTACATACCAACTTAACGATACATATAACATTTCGTCATTATGTAATAGTGCAAATAGATTGATTGGGAGATATTCAATATTGAATTTATTAAAATAAATCAAATAGGGAATGGCAACAAAAAACATAATAACCCAATACTGGAGTAAAAATTTATAAATGGAAAGAATTATTTTATTATATTTTGCTTTTTCAATATAAGACTTCTGAATGCCGTATCCTGAAGAAAATGCAAATAATGCTATACATAATTTACAAGCAATGCCTATTGTTGCATCATATCCCTTAAAAATCGGTATATAATCTAAAACAATACCGTTTGACAAAAATGTATCACATCCGAACAAATGATGCCAAAACATCATTATTATTGCCAAAGCCTTTATTCCGGCAGATTCTCTTTTATCCATATTGATTCCTCCAAATAAATTTCACGGCAAGTAAAGTAATAACTTTTTTGATTCTTTTATTAAAATACATTTCTTAATCAAAATAAAAAATCAGCAGATTCTTATCTTTAACACAATTTTATCCGACGTATATGTTAATGTCAAGAAGAATTCTTATCTTTAACATATATTGAGGTGTGGTTATGAAGATTTATGATTATAACGGTAAAAAGAATATTTGCGGAGAGAGGGTGCACGAGGCACGGTGCAAAATGCGGCTTACCCAAAGTGACCTTGCGGCTCGGCTT
>JAKSUP010000295.1 GCA_024408905.1 bacterium | reverse complement strand
CAATTATTTCCCAGTATTCGGTTTATACCACTAACCTTGTCGAGTATGTTAATAAGATTATGGATGAAAATCCAGATCTTGCTAAATATATTTCCGCCTTCGTTGTTAATGCATCAGAAGAGACAGATAATTACTTAAATGATGTTGTACTTCCTGCAGTTCAAAGTTTGTTACTTCCAAATATTTCAGATTGGCTAAAGAATTTTACTACCAGTGTTGTAAATATCATTAAGGTATTCTGGAATATTATTATAGGTATTATTATTTCTATCTATGTATTGAGTGGTAAGGAACGTGTAGTTAGAAACGGTATCAAACTTTTATATTCAATGTTTGATGTTAAGGTAACAAACAGATTTGTTGATTCCATCAGATTTATTCATCATACATTTATTGGTTTTTTTGCCGGTAAAATTGCAGATTCCCTAATTATTGGTGTTATATGTTATATATGCCTTTTAATTATGAAGATGCCCTATGCAGCTTTAATCAGTCTGATTATAGGTATAACCAATATTATTCCTTTTGTAGGTCCTTTTATCGGCGCAGTTCCCAGTGTTATTCTGGTTCTGATGATTGATCCAAGAATGGCATTATTCCTTGTTATTTTTATTGTTATTCTTCAGCAGGTTGATGGTAATATCATCGGACCTAAGATTTTAAGTGGATCAACAGGTGTAAATGCTTTCTGGATTTTGTTTTCAATTACCTTGTTTGGCGGTCTGTGGGGAATAGTCGGAATGATAGTTGGCGTTCCTATAACGGCAGTTGTTATTTCCAGTATTACCAGATTATCCAATAAAAAACTTGAGGCGAAAAATCTTCCTACAAATGCAGAATTGTATGAAGATTTAGGTCATATTGACGAGGACGGAGTATTTGTAAAGTATGTTTATGTAAAGCCTCCTAAAAAAGAACCTGATGTAGGTACTAAAAAGCTTATAGCTTTCTTGAAAAAGGTTGGTAACGGCTTAAAGAACTTTGGTATTTTTATATGGTCGTCTTTGAAAATGTTATTTGAAAAGATTGTTGCTGCAATTAAAAAGAAGATTGCTGAATGCAAAGACAAGAGGAGTAAAAAGAATAAGAAGTAGAAATAAAATTAAGGGCGTGTGAAAAAATGAGAAATCATTTTTTCAGGCGCCCTTTTTTAATAAACGGTTTTTATGTATGTTACAAAATAAAACAAATTATGTGGGGAAACATAAGAAAAGGGAGAGTTGTAGTTTGAACAAAATATTATCTTTATCACTACTTGCGTCAGGTGTAATGGTACTTTTGTCTGCCGGCTTATGGCTTGCAAAGGGCGTTCGTGAGGTTGGAGAACTCATGACGGAAATATCTAATTCTGATGATATTATGTAAGAAAAAGAATGCAGCCAAGAGCTGTATTTTTTTTGTTTTTTTGAGGTAAAATAATAGAAAAAAGGAGGATTTCTATTTGATGAGAACGATAAATTTATATGCAGGAAAAATAGGTTATCATTATAACTTTACCTGTATGGAATGTAATGTTTCAATTGAACTTATTACCGGTGAAGGCCGTTACGGTAACTTAGGGCCCTTTAAGTGTCCTAGATGTAAAGCCGGTTATTATGCCACTATTGATGACCATCCCGATCCTTCTTTATATGTTGCCAAGGAGGGTGAACAGCCTGCATCCTTGCTTGATTGTGAAGGACGTAAGAGAAGTGTAAAGATTCCTTATGACGGAAAGGGCATGTGGTAAATCAAAATGGTTTTAAATGGTCTTGGATTAGAATCATTTACTAAGCTAATTTGAATTTTTGGATTTTTATATGTAGTATTTTTGACCATAATACTAATATATTTATATTTTTTTGATTTTCCTGCGTAGTTTTATCTTTACAATTACGTATATAAATTCATAAAATTATTCTATGGTAGTAATTTGCTATGGAAAATTACGCATACAATTAGAATATTAAAATTTATATTAGTAGATGAGTGAATTTTGTTACGAATCATATTT
>JAKSUP010000294.1 GCA_024408905.1 bacterium | reverse complement strand
AAATTTGTAGTCATAGATAAAAAACCTGTAAAACAGAACTAAAAGAACACCGCAGATAAGGCGCGAACCCTGTCTGCGGTGATTTTATTAAGAAGGATTTTTAACTTCGTTTACTGCACTAATGAAATCATCCAATAAATCCGGTTTAATCTCTTCGCCGGATTTTATAAAATCAATACGAATATCAATCAAAATTTTCATTACAGCCGCCTGACCACAAGTTGTACAGCCAACTTTTTGATAATTATCAGGAAGTGGAGTTTTGCATCTTTTGGTAACAAAAAAAGAATCAAAAATACTTGTGTTTTCTATAGGATCAGGAAGAAACAAATCATTTTCATCATTTTGACCGGCTTTCATTAACCCTTTTTTAAAAAATTCGCTCCATTGATTTAACCATTTTAAATCATTTTCAGTATAACATTTAGAAATTTCACGAAGAAAGTCTATGCCATCCGTTCCGATATTCTTAAAACCGGCAATCTGATACCAGTTATATTCTGTTCTTTTATCATTCAAAGATTTGCTGACAGGTTTGTATTCTGCGTAACTCCCTATTTTTTTACATTCAATAAAGGGGCTTATCCATTTAAGAAGAATTGGAGTTGCAGCTACAAGAGCAATTATTATAACAATACAGATAATCATTTTTTACCTCTTTTCTTTTTTACAAAAGTCAAATCCTGAGCCGCAACACAAAAATCATTGATTTTGAGAACCTGAAATACAGTTCAGGATTTGTATTTATAACTTATAATTAGCCTTTCCAGTGGAAACAGCCGTTTCTGTCGCTGGGACGGTTGTATCCGCCATATCCGCCGTCGCAATGGGGTTTGCCGTCTTTTTTGTCGTACCAGTTTGCATATACACAAGTGGAACAGTTTTTATCTATTTCAAAATGTCCCTCGGGTAATTTTACTACTTTCTTTTCCATATTCAACTATGACCTCCGTATGTAAATTTTATTTTATAAAACTCTTGTCAGGTCTCAGGAGTTTCATTCCAAACAATATCCAGCTCGTCTTTTTCTATAACAATTCCTTCACCTTGAAAACATGCTTTATATATATTTAATTTATTGTCAGGCAAAGTAAAGACAGGGAAAAATAAACAGTCAACAATATCTTTTGAGCTTATCATTATTGCGTTTATATACACTTTATCTGTATCAGATAAATTCTGAGAACCCGAAAAATGAGTATGGAAAAATCCCGCAAAATCAATTCCCTGTTCTGCCCACTTTTCAATCTGTTCATTTAAAAAAGTGATATTCGGGTAATAATCAAACCGACATCCGACAGAGTCGTCGGGCAAATCAGCTATAACATAAGATACAATTTCATTTTCTCCAAAGCCTAATATGCCGCCGATTTCAACATCTTTACTGTTGGCAATTTTTTCAATCTGTGTCAAAACTTCTTTAGTAATTTTCATAAAGCTCACTATCAGTCAATAAAATTTTTTACTGTTAAAAAAATCGTTTTAAATAATACAATTACAATTTCTAAGATAATATAACATACATTCCTATAAAATACAAGTACATATTATAAACTTTTATTAAGATAATATATATGGGAGTGTGCTTATGGAAAACAGAATAAGGGAGCTGAGAAAACAGCGCCATATGTCTCAGATATATTTAAGTATCGAGCTTGAGGTGTCGCAGGAATCAATAAGCGCATATGAAAACGGCAAATGTTATCCGAGCTTTCAGTCGCTTTTAAAACTTTCTGAAATTTTTAATTCTTCAATAGACTACATTATGGGACTGAGCGATAAAAACAGCACAAGCCGACAACTGACCGATTCTGAAAATGAATGTCTGAGCCTTTTCAACAGACTTGACGAAGCAGATAAAATCCGTGCAATTTCGTATATGCAGGGGCTTTACGATAAAAAATAAAAGAACACCGCAGGCTGGGCGAACCCGTCTGCGGTGTTTTTATATTTAACGTATCACAAATAAGTAGAGCAGATACTCTGCCAGTGCATAG
>JAKSUP010000293.1 GCA_024408905.1 bacterium | reverse complement strand
TAAAAAATGCTCAACACTAAAACAGTGCTGAGCATTTAATTTATTTTACAAAAAAATGTCCGAGACGTTTTTTATTATTGGTTACCTTTATAAAGTAACCGGTAACAAATAATATCAGTGAAATGATTGAAATGATATTTCCAAGCCAGACTACACTATCCATAAACGTTGAGGAAATTCCGAATACCAAAAATGCTGTTCCGATAATTGTATCTGCCTTCGCTTCGGTATCACACCATTCGTTGTATTCGTCCATTTTTTTCGAACCTTTAAGTTTTTTTGTAACTTCATAAGGTATTGTTTTACGATTATGAGTATTTTTGCCTATTCCGATAAAGATTATTCCTAATATCAAACCTGCAAAGAAATATATGTAGTTCATTTTTGTTCCTCCGAATGATTTATAAATATATTATAACTCAAAGAGAGAAATAATGAAATACATTTTGGATAAATATTTATTGCCAATAAAGAGTTAACTAACATATAAAAATAACTAAAAATTAAGTGCTCATAATGTATAAACGGTATGTAAACATAAAAAATTCATAAAAAATATTGATATTATGTGAATTTGGATTTATTATTTTTCAGTAAAGTGTAAATAAAAAGGAGGTGTTTTTATGGCTAAGTCTTCCGGAGATGTTATGATGACAAGTGGCAGTATTTGGAAACATATAGTAAAATTTTCTATTTCGCTTGCAATAGGGTATCTTTTTCAGCAGTTATATACTACTGTTGATAGCGTTGTGGTAGGTCAGTTTGTTGGTAAGGAAGCACTTGCCGCCATAGGAACAACGACTCCGATAATAAATACACTTATAGGATTCTTTACAGGTCTTGCAACGGGAGCGGGAGTTGTTATATCAAAAAACTACGGTGCTCAAAATGAGAAAGAGGTTGAAAAAGCGGTTCACACATCAGTCCTTATTACTTTTATTTTGAGCATTTTTGCTACGTTACTTGGTGTTTTTACAGTTCCGTATATGCTTGGTTTTATGTCAACGCCTGAAGCTGTTTTTGGCGAAGCAACGGAGTATTTGGTAATATATTTTTGGGGGATTGCGTCACTTATAATATATAATATGGGATCTGCCATATTAAGAGCAGTGGGAGACTCAAAAAGACCTCTGTATTATCTTATTTGTTCTTCGGTGATAAATGTTTTATTTGATTTTGTTTTTGTTGTAAGCATGAATATGGGCGTTGCAGGAGCTGCATATGCTACGGTACTTTCACAGATAGTTTCAGCGATACTTGTACTTATATCACTTTCAGTATCAAAGGGTATGTATAGACTTGATTGGAAAAGACTTTCAATAGATAAAACTACCCTTAAAGAAATATTAAGAATTGGTATGCCTACCGCGCTTCAACAGAGCCTTACGTCGTTTTCAAATGTTTTCGTTCAATCATATATAAATGCGTTTGGTTCATCTGTAATGGCAGGTTGGTCTTCTTATACAAAGATAGATCAGTTTGTTGTGATTCCGGTAAATAGCCTTTCAATGAGCATAACGACATTTGTAGGACAGAATTTGGGAGCAGGAGAAGTAAAACGTTCCGAAAAAGGAACTTATATTGCGAACATCATTGCTTTTGCCACCACCGAAGTTATTGCGGCAGTTCTCGTTATTTTTGCGCCGTATTTTATAATGCTTTTCAGCAACGATCCGGAAGTAATAGAGAACGGTTCATTTTTGCTTAAAATAATGACTCCGTTCTATACTGTTTGGGGAATAAGTATGATATTTTCCGGTGCTCTTTGCGGTGCAGGAGATACCCGTACAGCAACGGCAGTAAAATTCTTTTCATTTGTAATTTTCAGACAGATTTATCTTTTTGTAATAACAAAATTTACCGATACTCTGTTTTGGGTGGTTATAAGTTACCCGATAGGTTGGGGAATAAGCGCTTTGCTGATTTCTTGGTATTATATAAAGAAAAAACAAGAAATTGCAATGCGATTTTCGCAATAATACTTTAAAAGTCTTTGTTTTTCTGATATAATAATATATATCAAAA
>JAKSUP010000292.1 GCA_024408905.1 bacterium | reverse complement strand
TTTATCAAATGCCTTTTGAAGTCTATCTGCTACATCTTCAAAACCAACTTTTACCGTATTGTTTTACATATGACAGATTTCCTGCATCAGCAAGTGATTTGAGTAAGATAGTTAATATTCTTATTGATTATCCGAATAGTGCTGTTTCGATGCAAATCATTCCTACTGCTTTTACATCTGCCGAAACTTCAGAATTAGATAGAATTACTCAAATTCTTGAAACTTTAAATAAAGGTGTTATAGATCAGGGAGTAGGCAATATAAGTTTTGCTCTTGCGGAAAATCACGCAGAAACATATAAGTATTATTCTCAACGTAAAGTCGCTCCGTTATTTGAGTTTAATATTTTGATATATGGAAATGAGTCTTCCTGTTTAAATATTGCGAACAGAGTTTTCGGGCAGCTTTCTACCGGAATTGATAGTACTTCTAATCTGAAGCTTATTGATTTACGCTCTGATGAAGTAAATAAAAATAATAATTTTTATCCGTTGCCGTGGGCTGTAAATGAAATATTGCTAAATAAAGACCGTTATGGGCAAATTTGGAATTCAGGTCAATTCTCCAATTCATTATATCGGTTACCGTATATTATTACCGCAGAAGAAGCTTCTGAATTTTTTCGATTACCGATTGGTTCTGACCGTGTTTCATCCGGATTAAAAGTTAACGAATCTGAAAAATCCGGAAAAACATATACAGATAATATAATTAACGCCGGTGATATAACTGTTGGAAAGTTAAAATCTTCTTCACATGGTGATACTATTGGTTTTTCATTAAAAGATTTAGCAAAACACATGCTTGTTGTAGGAACACCGGGTTCTGGTAAAACAACATTTTCCGTTAGCTTGTTGGATAGGTTGTGGAAAAATCATCATATTCCATTCTTGGTTATTGAGCCGGCTAAAAACGAATATAGAGCTTTAGTTCAAAGTATTCCGGAATTGCAGGTGTTTACACCCGGGAAAAACTTCATTTCGCCGTTTGTTTTTAATCCTTTTGTGCCTCCGAAAAATGTAAAACTTGAAACCTATAAGTCAACATTAAAAACTGCATTTGCAGCAGCAGTTTCAATGTCAACTCCCCTTGATAAAATATTTGAAGAATCTATAAATAACTGTTATTCAGATTTCAGATGGCTTGATACATACACTTCTGATGATAAAGGCAAAATTTTTAATATTTCTGATTTCATAAAATGTTTTCAACAAACATTTGACGGTATTGGATATACGGGCGATGCCAAAAATATTGGTAGAGCCGGTGTTGTTCGTCTCACGAGCCTTGCGAATCTGTTTGACAACTATTTTTCAATTCCGATTGAAGACTTGTTGAAAAAACCGACGGTCATTGAACTTTCTGCAATAGAAAATTCAGACCAAAAAGCTTTGATTATATCATTGCTTTTACTTTCAATACTTGCCTATGTAAATTCAAATTATGTGGGTGAAGGTGGATTGAAAAATGTTATTTTGCTTGAGGAAGCACATGTTTTGCTTGATGCTGATACCAATTCAAGCGAAGGTGAAGCAAATCCAAGTGCAATAGCAAAAGGACTTGTAAAGCGAATGCTTGCCGAAATTCGTTCTTACGGGGTTGGCATTGTAATTGCCGACCAATCACCTCGAAAAGTTTCTACAGATGTTGTTGCTTTGACGGATATGAAGGTTGTTTTTCGCTTGGTTGAAAGCGAGGATAAACAAATTATTGCCGATAGTACTAATATGTCGGAAACACAGATTTCTCGTATGTCAAAATTAAAACCCGGCGAAGCGTTTGTGTTCTTCAGTAAACTTGATGAACCGGAAGAAGTCATCACGCCGGATTATCGTCTTGAGAATAACATTAGTATTACTTTATCTGATGATGGGATAAAAAAACTGTCCACTTATTGGAATGATAAATCTGAAAAATTAAAACCGTATCCGCAATGCGAATACTGTAAATATTGCGATAAAACTTGTGATTATTCTCGGCGTATCCTTGCAAGAGAAATTGCCAGGCGTATTTTTGTTAAAAACTTTAAGCAAGGAACCGACG
>JAKSUP010000291.1 GCA_024408905.1 bacterium | reverse complement strand
ACCATGTAATGGCTATATCGATAATAACTCTGAAGACAGTCCAAATACTTTGAATTGTTAAATTAATATTATAATCGACCAAAGTCTATCCTCCTATAAATGCTTATCTATTATACCACAGTAAGATGTTATAATAACATCATGAACGAAAACATCGTAAAGCTAAATTACAAGGATAAAGAGATCTATTTAGTCAAAACAGCACACGTTTCAAAGAACTCTGTTTTAGACGTAGATGAATGTGTAAATGAGATTAATCCTGACGCAATTGCCATTGAATTAGACGCTCAAAGATACGATACTTTGACTAATAAAGACAAATGGCGTGACACTGATATCGTTAAGATTATTAAAGAAAAACAAGTAGGTTATTTATTAGTAAATGTCATTCTTTCTAGTTTCCAAAAGAGAATGGCTAAATCAATGGATTCTACTAGTGGTGCCGAAATGATGGAAGGCATCAAGTTGTCAAAGGAAAGAAACTTAGAATTAGTGCTTGCGGATCGTCCTATTAAGACTACATTTAAACGTATTTGGTCAAAACTAGGTACGATGGAAAAGTCTAAATTAATTGTTTCTATTATTTCTTCTGTCTTTGATGATGAAGAAATCAGTGAAGAAGAATTAGAAAAACTTAAAGAAGCTGATGCTTTAGAAGCAGCACTTAGTGAAGTTGGCAAAGAATTCCCAATGGTTAAACATGTCTTAGTTGATGAAAGAGATATGTACTTAGCTCAAAAGATTAAATCTGCTAAAGGTAAAAAAGTTGTAGCTATTATTGGTGCTGCGCATGCAAATGGCATTGCTAGACACCTAGAAGAAGATATAAATACGAATGAATTGGAAGTAATTGAACAAAAATCAACAGCTTCTAAATTAGTAAAATGGTTAATACCACTAGCTATTGTAGGTATGCTTATATATACAGTTATTGCCAACAAGGATGCAGGTATTGAACAAATTAAATCTTGGGTAGTATGGAATGGCGGCATGAGTTTAATAGCTGTACTTCTATGCATGGGTCATCCTCTATCAGCTCTAGCAGCATTTGTAACTGCTCCATTTACATCTTTAAACCCTATCCTATCTTCAGGTTTATTTGCAGGATTAGTAGAAGCAATGCTTAAAAAACCTAAAGTTAGTGACTTTGAGGATATCTCTACTGATACAGAAAACATTAAAGGATTCTTAAAAAATAGAGTAACAAGGATACTATTGATTGTTATTATCACTAACTTATTCTCAAGTATTGGTACATTTGTTTCAGGTATTGGAATATTTAAAACTTTTTTAGATATTTTGTAATTGACTTGTAATGTTTAATTGTGGTAACATAATTAAGCATTAGATGGAGGCTTAGCTCAGTTGGGAGAGCATCTGCCTTACAAGCAGAGGGTCACAGGTTCGAGTCCTGTAGCCTCCACCATTTATTTTGCCGACATAGCTCAATTGGTAGAGCAACTGATTTGTAATCAGTAGGTTACGGGTTCAATTCCTGTTGTCGGCACCACTTAACTATTCCACATCGAAAGATGTGTTTTTTTATACAAAAAAGATTGCGATAAGCAATCTCAATTTAACAATTTTTATTATGTTTATATTTAATTCAATATCTTTTAAATATAGTCTTTGAAAAAATAAAAGCAGAAATCCACGCTGTAATCAAATACGACAAAAAAGTCCATAAAGTGTTTATCAAACCAAATTTAAACGTAACAATTCCACAAATAACAATATTTATTACTATACTCACAATGTTCAAAACACCTTTAATATTTTTTGTAAACAATGCACCCCAAATATCCCATTTAATATCGCAATGATATATATATCTTTCATATCTAACATATCCTCCTATTTCTATGACTGATAATTATATGTTTTTGTTTTTACAATCACATATTATATAGCAAAATTATAGCACTGTCCCATCAAATAAAACATAAAAGATCAAATGCTGCAACTTGTTTTCATCACTTAATATAATCAATGAGAAAATTGGTTATATGTTAAATAGTTGTTAATAAAAAGGTTAACAAGATTCC
>JAKSUP010000290.1 GCA_024408905.1 bacterium | reverse complement strand
AACATTGCAATTACTTTTGGAAGGCAATTATACAATGACAGAACTTGTAGAAAAACTTAATGCTCAGGAAAAAACTCCTATTTTCAATAATAGTGTGGTTAGTAAATATATTAATACTTGCAGATTTTGTGGAATTGATATTCATAAAATTCATAACAAGTACTTTGTATCAAAAACCCCTTTCGGTCTAGAAGTTTCTTCTGCAGAAATTGATTTGCTTGAAGAATTACAAAAGGCTTCAATCCAACTACCAAACAGTATCAGCAGAGAATTTAAACAATTTATACAAACACTTGGTAAGTATTCGAACAAAGAAATTTCAAGGGTAGACGCAAAAACTATTGCAATTGTGTATGATATGTTTGAACGTGCAGTAGAAAATAAACGCAAAATTATATTAATGTTCAAAGTCAAATCTTTGCTTGAATGTACTCCTTTGGAAATTGTTACAAAAAATAATAAAATCTTTTTCAAGGTTTTGGTTAAAGGCAAAGAGAGATTAATTGGTGAAGAAAGAATTTCAGGAATAGAAGTTTCTGACAGACAGTACGTTGAAGATATTGTTGAAAAAGCTGTTACCTTCAGATTATCCGGAGATTTGGCAAAAAGATATACTCCTCGCGAAAATGAAGTTGTGGATATTATTAATACAAATGAACTTAAAGTCACAAACAAATTTGAGGATAAAAAGTCTTTGTTTGCAAGATTGATGCGTTATGATACCTGTTGCGAAATTCTATACCCTCTCCAATACAGAGAAGATTTTAAGAATATGCTGAATAAAACGCTTAATAATTATGGGGTAAATGGCGAATGTTATTAACAATTGATATAGGTAATACAAATATAAAATTTGGTGTTTTTGATGATGAAAATTTGATAGATACTTTTAGATTACCCTCAGATAGAGATTTACCACAAAATGACTATGAATCACTCATCGGCAAATTAATAAAGAACTATGATATTGACGGATGTATAATAGGCTCTGTTGTTAATGAATTGACAATGGGCATAAAACAATGTTGTGACAATATTTTAAGATTAAATACGATGATATTAAACAGTAATTTATCTGTTAATATTAGAGTTGATGTTAAAAATCCTGTAGAAATGGGAGCTGACAGAGTCGCTAATGCCGTGGCTGCAGTTAAAAGATATTCTGCTCCATTAATAGTTGTTGATGTTGGCACTGCGACAACTTTTGATATTGTTTCCAAAGATTTGCACTTACATGGTGGGATTATAATGCCGGGCATTGGGCTGCAACTTAAAGCTTTAAATTTGAATACATCAAAACTTCCTAAAATTGATGCAACAAAATCAGAAAATTTAATCGGTAATGATACTAAATCCAGTATTTTATCAGGAGTCATAAGAGGAACAGCTTGTTCTATTTGTGGACTTATTGAACAATGTAAGCAAGAGCTTGAAGGAGATGTAACAACTATTTTGACAGGTGGGTATGGTTCTTTGCTTGCAGAATACATGCCACAAAATCTTGATTATATTGACACGAACCTAACTCTTCAAGGATTAAATTATATTTATAGAATGAATATAAATTAAAAGAGAGTGACTTTTCGTCATCCTCTTTTTTGTATAAATTCTTGTTTATTCTTCAGATTCTGTTGTATAAACTTTTCTTTCGCCTTTTATCAAATTGCCTTTTCCAAAGAAATGTAATCTGCCCAAATCATCTGTATAAATAGTTTTAGATGCATTTACACCACTTGAAGGTAAGTCAACATAACCGTTTGATTTGGATGTATCAACACTTCCTCTTTCAAAAGAATATGTTGTATCAGATACAGGAACAACGCTTTCTCCTGCTGTTTCTTTGATTTTAATAGCACTTTCTTTTGCTTTTTCTGTTGAAGCTTTTTCTTCAGGTACGTTTATAAGACGTTCTTCTCTGTTGTTCATCAAATATAAACCACCTAAGTCATTAATCATAATAGGTTCTGCTGAAACACAAAGAGCTGTACTCACCATCGTAACAAATAATCCGAGTATTATAATATTTTTTGACATATTTTTCTCCTTTTTT
>JAKSUP010000029.1 GCA_024408905.1 bacterium | reverse complement strand
CGGTGTTGGTAATAGTGGAGGTTCAAGTTCTTCATCAAGTTCACAAGCAAGCAAGGTTAAAACACCAAGCTTAGATGAGTTTGGTACAGATTTAACTCTTGCAGCGTCAGAATTAAGACTTGATCCTGTTGTCGGCAGAGAAAAAGAAATTGAACGTGTTATACAAATTCTTGCAAGAAGAACAAAAAACAACCCTGTTTTACTTGGTGAACCGGGTGTTGGTAAAACTGCTGTTGCAGAAGGACTTGCAATTAGAATTGTTAATTCAGAAGTTCCTGATATTTTGGAAAACAAAAAAATTATTCAACTTGATATGGGCTTATTAATTGCCGGAACAAAATACAGAGGTGAATTTGAAGAACGTCTTAAAAAGATTATGGACGAAATAAGACAAGCCGGTAATGTTATTTTGGTAATTGATGAAATGCATACTCTTATCGGTGCAGGAGCTGCAGAAGGCGCAATTGATGCTGCAAACATACTTAAACCTGCTCTATCAAGAGGCGAACTTCAAGTTATCGGTGCTACAACTTCTGATGAGTACAGAAAGTATGTAGAAAAAGATACTGCTTTGGAAAGAAGATTTCAACCTGTAATTATTGAAGAACCTTCTATTGAAGAAACTATCGAAATTATGAAAGGTTTGAAATCAAAATATGAAGAACACCACTCATTGAACATTTCTGATGAGGCAATTGTTGCTGCAGCTAAACTTTCAAGCAAATATATTAATGACAGATTTTTACCTGATAAAGCAATCGACGTAATTGATGAAGCATCATCAAAAGTTCGTTTGAAGGTTTGTACTTTATCACCTGAAGGTAAAGAACTTGAAAAAGAATTAAAAGCAATCATCCAAGAAAAAGAAGAAGCAATTAGAAACCAAGATTTTGAACGTGCTTCTGCTCTACGTGATGACGAAGCTAATATGAAAGATAAAATTCGTGAAGTATCCGAAGAATGGCGTCGTCAAAATGATGCCAACAGACCTACTGTTACGGAAGAAGATGTTGCACAAGTTATTGCAATTATGACAGGCGTTCCTGTTACAAAACTAACAGAAGGCGAATCAGAAAGACTATTGAAACTTGAAGATACACTTCACGCGAGAGTAATAGGACAAAGTGATGCCGTTGTTGCCATTTCTAAAGCAATCAGACGTGCAAGAGTCGGTTTGAAATCACCAAACAGACCAATTGGTAGCTTTATTTTCTCAGGTCCTACCGGTGTCGGTAAAACTGAACTTGCAAAAGCACTCGCTGAAGCTATTTTCGGCAGCGAAGATAATATGATAAGAGTAGATATGTCAGAATTTATGGAAAAACATTCTACTGCAAAACTTATCGGTTCACCTCCGGGATACGTTGGCTATGATGATGGTGGACACTTATCAGAACTGGTCAGAAAGAAACCTTATTCAGTTATTCTTTTTGATGAAATCGAAAAAGCACACCCTGATGTATTCAATATAATGTTACAAATTCTTGATGACGGTCGTTTGACTGATGCAAAAGGACGTCATGTAAACTTCAAGAATACGGTAATTATTATGACATCAAACGTTGGTGCAAGTATGATTACAACTCAAGGCAAACTTGGTTTCTCAACAGCAGAAAATGCAAAACAAGATAAATATGATAAATTAAAAGATACAGTTAATGAAGAATTGAAAAAGGCATTTAGACCTGAATTCTTGAACCGTATTGATGATATTATCGTATTCGCTCACTTGAGCAAAGAAGAAATCAGACAAATCGTTGACTTGATGATGAAAGACTTGTTCAAAAGGTTATCTGAAAGAGAACTTTCAATCGAAGTTACAGATGAAGTTAAAGATTATCTTGCAAAAGACGGTTATAATGAAGCGTATGGCGCAAGACCTTTACGCAGATTGATTCAAAAGAAAATCGAAGATCAATTGGCAGAAGAAATCTTGACAAATGCTTATCAACCTGGAGATATTATTCTTCTTAAACTTGATACAACAGAAGGCGAAGGAAACGAAAAACTTGTTTTTGAACGCAAAGCTTGTGAAGAAAAGAAAGAAGAAGCTCCTGTTGAATAACAAAAACTAAAATACAATAATAAAAAAGGCTCGAATTTTTCGAGCCTTTTTGTTATTTGAATGCATCTTTTCTTTTCTTCATTAAAAGAATAAGGAATACTACCAAAAAACCTGTGACTGCATAAAGTCTAAATGAATCGATAAACGCCCATAAGTGAGCCTGTTGAATTAATTGCCCGTTAATAAGTTTTGCAGCCATTAATTTTGCTGTCATAGGGTCAGCCATTGTCATAAATGATGCTGACATAGATTGCAGTCTTTCAGCAAAAATCGGATTTGTTTCGGTTAAATTATGTGTAAGCATATTTTGGTGTACTTGAGAAAATCTGGAAATAAATGTTGCAACAAGAGATGTTCCGACAGCACCACCAACTGTTTTGATAAAGTTTTGTAATCCACTTGCGTTTGCCATTTTATCTTTGGAAATTGACAGGCAAGATAGTGTAACAATAGGCATCATACCCATTGCCATACCAAAACCGTATAAAATATTAGGAATAACAACAGAACTTTGAGATATTTGTAAATCGATAAATCCCAGCATCCAGCTTGCCAATGACAATATTAATACACCAATACAGGCAATTAATCTCGGGTCAAACCTTGTTACAAGACGTGATACCAAAAAGAGACCGACAAGAGAGCCAAAGCCTCTCGGCATCATAGCAAGACCACTTACTAAAGCGTTATATCCAAGCATATTTTGCATAAATTGTGGAAGCATTGCCATAGAACCAAGCATTACAGCTACCATAACCGTAATAACTGTCGTACCCATAGCATAATTCCAGTCTTTTAAAACATCAAATTTTATCAAAGATTCTTTTTGTTTTATCTGTGAAATTATTAAACAGATTAAACTCACAACCCAAACAACTGTTAGTTTAACGATAAACGGAGAACCGAACCAGTCCATGTCGTTCCCTTTGTCTATCATAATTTCAAAAGCAACGGCGAATGCCACAAGGAAAAATATACCCAAATAGTCTGTGTGAACATTTTTTTGTTTTCTTGCATAAGGTGGATCTTCAATCATTTTATAAGCAAGTGCAATAACCAAGATACCAACAGGAACATTTATAAAAAATATCCAACTCCAAGAATAATTTTCCGTAATCCAACCACCAAGCACAGGTCCTATAATTGGCGCAATAATTACAACCCCGCCGAAGATTGCCATCGCAGCACTCAAAGCTTTACCTTTAAATGATTCCATCATAATAGCTTGAGCTATAGGCATTAAAATACCACCACCAAGACCTTGCATAAAACGTGAAATTACCATCATTAACATAGAATTTGAAATTCCACAAAAAAATGATGATATTGTAAATAGGGCAACACATGCCATAAAAATATTTTTACGTCCACAAAGTTTACTTAACCAATCAAGCATCGGGATTGTAAGGCAGCTTGCAATCAAGTAACTTGTCAGAACCCAAATGGATTCTTGTGAACTTACGGAAAACGTGCCTGCCATGTGAGGAAGTGCAATATTTGCAATAGTTTGGTCCAAAGCAAACATAAAAGCAGCCAACATTGTCGGTATCAGTAAAAACCACGGGTTTTTAGGTTTCCATTCTTCCATTGTTTGCGTGATTGCTTCAGCCATATCGTCCCTCCTCTGTGTTGATTTTAACACAAACCTGTATTAATTGTCAGTTCATGTTATAATACTAATATACTGTGTAAGGAGAAACAAATGACAACACTAAGAAACGAAAGAGTCAGAAAAGAATTAATGCGTGATGTATCTGAAATCTTCAGAACAGAAATTCGTGAATTACAAGGCGTAGTTTCTGTTGTTGATGTAGAAGTTTCTCATGATAATTCTTTTGCAAAAATTGTATATAGCGTTCTTGGTTCTCCCGAACAAGTTGAAAAAGACAAAGAAATTCTTGAACGCTACAAAGGAAAAGTTCGCTATGAAATCGGGAAAAGAATAAGACTTCGCGTAACCCCTGATATTAAATTTGTGTATTCTGACGGACTTGAACAGGGTTCAAGAGTGTTAGATTTAATCGACAAGATTTCTAAAGGTGAAATCAAGTAATGTTTGGTTTTTTAAATGTGTACAAACCCAAAGGAATGACATCTCATGATGTCGTTAGTGTGTTGCGTAGAATTACTAAAATCAAACAAATCGGACACACAGGAACGCTTGACCCTTTTGCAGAAGGGGTTTTGCCTATATGCATCGGAAAAGCAACGCGATTAATTGAATACTTAAATGATGAAAAAGCATATATAGGAACAGTTCAGCTTGGAAAATCAACCACAACTTATGATACAGAAGGAGAAGGGGTAAATTTTTCCGATAAGATGGTATCTTTTGAAGATATAGAAGAAGCACTTGAATGTTTTAGGGGTGAAATTGAACAAATTCCTCCAATTTATTCAGCGATAAAGGTAAATGGAAAAAAGCTTTACGAATATGCAAGAGAAGGTCAAGAAGTAGAAATAAAGCCCAGAAAAGTTACAATTAACAGAATTGATATTTTGAGTTTTGATGAAAATAAAAATCAAGTTGAACTCTTTATCGATTGTTCAAAAGGTACTTATATAAGGTCAATTGCGCATGATTTAGGCGAAAAACTTGGAACCTATGGGCATTTAATTAAGCTTGAACGTGTAAAAGCAGGTTCTTTTATGGTGAGAAAAGCTGTTAAATTAGACGATATTAAAACCATTGAAGACGTTGAGAAAAATTTAATCTCACCTATTGAATACTTGAATTATCCTAAATATGAATTAAACGAAATTGAAAAAGAAAAAATTTCCCACGGAAATCCTATTCAAATTCAATCCGATAATGGGTTGGTGGTTTTAACATTTAATTCTCAATTGCAAGCAATTGCAGAAGTAAAATCAACTATTGCAAAAGTTTTAAAAGTTTTTTGTTAATAAAAACTAATTCACCATAATATATATTTTGATGAACGAATTTATGTTAAATGTGGTGAATTTCGAAAAAGTTGCCCTATAAACGGGTTTATGATAATATCTAAGAAAAGAATGTATTTATAATATTAATAAGGAGTTTTTCCATGATTTCAGTAAACGATTTAAAAAACGGTTTAACGCTTGAATTAGACAACGGTCTGTGGACTGTTATAGAATTTTTACACGTAAAACCAGGTAAAGGTGCAGCTTTTGTAAGAACAAAACTTAAAAACGTAGAATCAGGTAATGTTATAGAAAAAACTTTCAGAGCCGGTGAAAAAGTTGCAAAAGCTATGCTTGACAGAAAAGAAATGCAATACCTTTACAAAGAAGGTAAAGAATACGTTATGATGGATATGGAATCATATGAACAATTACAACTTACAGACGAACAAGTCGGTGATGGTGTTAAATACTTAAAAGAAAATATGGTTGTTCAAGTTTTAACTCATGATGCCAGAATAATCGGCGTTGATATTCCTGCACACGTTGAACTAGCTGTTGTTGATACTCCTCCTGCTGAAAAAGGAAACACAGCTCAAGGTGGTACAAAACCTGCAACATTGGAAACAGGTGCTGTCGTAAACGTTCCTTTCTTTGTTTCAAATGGTGACATCATAAGAGTTGATACAAGATCAAACGAATATTTGGATAGAGTATAGAGAATAATTTTCTTATTCCCTGATAAAGGAGTCCCAAATGAAAATAGAAACAGATTATATAGAAAAAATTGTTGAAATTATTACTAAAAATGGACTAACAGAAATTTCTCTTGAAGATGGCGAACAAGCTATTACTATAAGAAAAGACGCAACTTTGTGCGTTCCTGTAGCACAGACTACAACTCCGTCTATGACTGTATCAGCAATAGAAGAAGCTATTACAGAACCAGATCCGAGCAAAGGAAAAGCAATTGTTTCACCAATGGTTGGGACTTATTATTCATCAACATCTCCCGAAAACCCTCCTTTTGTAGAAGTTGGGTCTAATATTTCAGAGGGTGATGTAGTTTGTGTAATTGAAGCTATGAAGTTAATGAATGAAATTAAATCAGAATACACAGGAAAAATTACACAAATATGTGTTCAAAACGGAGATCCTATTGAATACGGTCAAGTATTGATGTATGTGGAATAAAAAATGTTTAAACGTGTATTAATAGCTAATAGAGGAGAAATAGCCGTACGAATTATTCGAGCTTGCAGAGAGCTTGGAATTCCTACTGTTGCTATTTATTCCGAAGCTGATGCAAATTCTTTGCACGTCAGACTTGCAACAGACGCCTTTTGCGTAGGACCTGCTCCAAGTACGAGCAGCTATCTTAATATACCTTCAATAATTTCAACAGCTCTTATGGCCGGTTGTGATGCAATTCACCCGGGGTACGGGTTTATGTCAGAAAGAGCCGAGTTTGCTGAAATTTGTAAACAAAATAACATAAAATTTATTGGCCCAAGCCCTGAATCTATGTGGAAAATGGGTGACAAAGCGACTGCCAGAAAAACGATGATTGAAAATGATGTCCCTGTTACACCCGGAACAGGAATTTTGAAATCATTAAATGAATTAAAGACTTTTGTTAAAGAAATTGGATACCCTATCATCATTAAACCAACTGCCGGCGGTGGTGGGAAAGGCATGAGAATAATCCGTGAAGATAATGAATTGGAAAACGGATTTGAACTATGTAAAACCGAGGCAGATAAATTTTTCGGCAATCCTAATGTCTATGCTGAAAAATTCATTGAAAACCCAAGACATATTGAAGTCCAAATTATTGCAGATTCATTTGGCAACGTAATTCATCTTGGGGAAAGGGATTGCTCTATACAAAGACGTCACCAAAAGCTAATTGAAGAAGCTCCATCACCTGCAATTAATGAAAAAACAAGACAAGAAATGGGAGCTGCAGCAATACGCGCAGCAAAAGCAATCAATTATGAAGGGGTCGGAACTTGCGAATTTTTGCTTGATTCGGATGGTAATTGGTATTTTATGGAAATGAATACACGTATTCAAGTTGAGCATCCCGTTACCGAAATGATTTCGCAAATTGACATTGTAAGAGAACAAATCAAAGTGGCAGCAGGATGTGAATTAAGCTATAAGCAAGATGATGTGTGTCTTAGAGGTCATGCAATAGAATGCAGAATAAATGCTGAAGATCCCGAAAATAACTTTATGCCATCTCCGGGACAAATTGACGGATACTTTGCACCGGGTGGATTTGGAATAAGAGTAGATTCCCATGTTTATCCGGGATATTCAATTCCACCATATTATGATTCACTTCTTGGAAAGCTAATTTGCTGGGGCGAAACTCGTAATGTTGCAAGAAGAAGAATGTACCAAGCTCTAAAAGAATATGTTATAACAGGCATAAATACAACCATTCCTTTTCATCAGGACATAGTTGAAAATGAGATTTTCATGAGTGGAAATTATAATACAGGATTTATCGAAAATTACTATAAAAGTAAAGAAAAAGTTACTGAATAATAAAACTATTACAAATAAAGAGGTTTTCTATGAAAAAAATAATTGCAATTATACTTCTACTTATTCCAATTGTTGCCATTGCAGATGATTATGGTGTTCGCGTTCCGGAATGGAAAGACTACGCGCCTCCTGCATTTGTAAATGTTAAAGAACAAAACAAATTTATGAAAAAAATTAATATCGATGCGACATATTGGTACGAAAGAAAAGTTGATTTTGAAAAAGCATTAGAAGATTGTAAAGCAAAAGAAGAGCCGGATGAAAGATTTGCTTGTTACGAACAATTAAAACAACAGCAATACGAAAAAAATGCTAAATATAATGCAAGAGAAGAGGCTCAAAACAATCTCAACAATGGAGCAATTCCTGAAATGAACAATAGAATTGACTCTATGATTCCTTTAAATAACTACATAAATACTTTTACACGTTTTCAGCCAAATGAATTGCAATAAGGAATTTTACAAATAATGCTTAAAGATAAAAATATACTTATTGGGATAACAGGTGGGATTGCTGCATACAAAATATGCTCACTTATTCGCATGTATAAAAAAGCAGGAGCAAATGTAAGAGTTGTAGTAACACCAAATGCCCTCAATTTCGTAACTAAACTTACTTTGCAAACTCTTTCCGAAAATGAAGTATATGTTGATAATTTCCAAATTAGTGAATATAAACCTGAACACATTTCATTATGTGAAGCAGACATCTTTGTTATAGCACCTGTTAGTGCAAATACCATTTCAAAAATTGCAAACGGAATTTGTGATAATTTGCTTACTTCAACTGCCTGTGCATTCAAAAATCCCATATTGCTTGCACCGGCAATGAATACAAATATGTGGGAAAATAAATTTATCCAAGAAAATATCAAAAAACTTGAAAATAACGAATATTATATCTTAAACCCTGAAATCGGTCATCTCGCATGTGGCACAAATGGAAAAGGAAGAATGGTGGAAGTAGAAGATATTTTTGATAAAACTTCTGAAATTTTGGCTCAAAAAAAAACGCTTAACGGGAAAAAAATTTTAGTAACAGCAGGTGGCACAAAAGAAAAAATCGACCCTGTAAGATATATTTCAAACAGTTCTTCAGGGAAAATGGGAACATCACTTGCAGATTGTGCTTATGAACAAGGAGCCGATGTCACTTTGGTTTCGACTTTTGGGGTAAATAAACCTTATAAAAACATTGTAACAGAATCTGCAAGCGAAATGGAAAAATTTGTCACATCAGAACTTGAAAAACAAGATTGTATAATCATGGCAGCAGCTGTTGCAGATTATAAAGTTGCAAATTATTCAGAACAAAAAATTAAAAAAGGCGATAACGAAAATATTACATTAGAATTGACTAAAAATCCTGATATTTTGAAAGAAATTTCTCAAACAAAAACAAATACTAAAATTGTTGGTTTTTGTGCCGAAAGTGAAAATTTGCTTGAAAATGCAAAAAACAAAATTATTAAAAAGGGGTGTGACTATCTTGTTGCAAACGATATTTCACGCAAAGACATCGGTTTTTCTTCCGATATGAACGAAGTTTACATTCTTGATAAAAAATTAAATATAAGTCATATTGAAAAAGATACTAAAAAAGCTGTTGCAAGAAAGATTTTGGAGAAAATTTTTGAATAAATATGATTTAGTAAAAAGAATAGAAGATTTTGCACCACTCGAAACACAAGAGCCATGGGATTGTTCGGGGTGGATAGTTGATACTAAGCAAAAGGAAGTTAATAAAATTTTGTTTGCACTAACTATTACACCAAATATTCTTGAGCAAGCGTTGAAGCAAAATTGCGATATGATAATTTCGCACCACCCATTATTTACAGTACCTATAAAGTACTCCAAGATTAATATGTATTGCGCACACACAAACTTTGATAAAGCTATTGGTGGAACAACAGATTTACTTTTAGATGCAATCCATTTAAAAGGTAAAGTATACAATGATTTTACAAGAATTGTTGAATTGGAAAATGAAATGAGCGTTGAATTTCTAAAATTAAAACTTTTGCCAATATCGCCTCATTTAAGATATATTAATAATAGAGAACAAAAAACAATTAAGACAATTGGATTTTGTGCAGGCTCCGGTAGTGAGTTTGTTGAAGAAACACCTTGTGATGCTTTTGTAACCGGCGATGTGAAATTTCATAAAGCAGTTGAAGCAGAGAAAATTATTTTTGATATCGGGCATTTTGAAAGTGAAATTTTTGCTGTAGAAGCCTTAAAAAACATATCACAAGTTGGAACATTAGGAATAATTGCAGATGAAAAAAGTCCTTTTATTTAGTTTAATATTTTTATTTTCGGCAATTGCTGTATATGCTTACGAAACTATCATAATAAAGTTTCCTCAAGACGAAGTATGGGATAAGGCATATTATAAAAAAGTAGGATTAGAAGCTATCGTTCAATATGTACCAAGGGGACAAACTCACAATAATTGGCAACGAGCTGTTGTAGTCCACTCATACAATCATTCAACATATCCTGTACGTGTATTTATGACAAATAGTTTAGCAAGAATGGAAAAAGCTAATCCGACGGGAAAGCAGGTTCATGTTCCGGGAAAACTGTCATAT
>JAKSUP010000289.1 GCA_024408905.1 bacterium | reverse complement strand
TTGTATTCCAAAACTTCAGCGAAAGGATGTTAATTATGAATGAAAAGCATAGCTTTCTTGATAACCCATTGTTTCTCGCACCCACGGATTATAATACAAATGCTTCTGACGATTTTTCTGTTCTTATGAATAAAAGGTCGTTGGACGAAATTGCGAAAACAATCAGTGAAAGGGTTCTGCGTCCCGTTACAATTATTGACGCAAACAGAATTGGCACTGATGTGATACTTAGTTCAATAAGAGCAAATTCAAGCACTGAAGTTTTTTCTTTGAGATATTCATGTCGTTTATTACGTAAATGTGCCGGAGAGAATATTTGTCTTGAGTGTGATCATAGGCATGCGTTTAAATTTATGGAATATCTAATGGTTAATGATGACGAAAAAAAAGAACCGTTGCCGACTGAAACGAAATGTGTAGATAAAATTGAAGAAAATATTCGTATTTTCAGTGTTAATGGCTTTAACAGATTTGTCGCTGAGTATCGTTGTCCTATGTCGGGATACAGAGAACTGATGATACCTCTTTATTATGAAAAGGAAACTATTATAGGCATATTATTTATCGGTCAGCTGGTTGTTAAAGGTGCAGGGGATGAAATATTTGTAGAAAACACCAAAAGACAATTTCTTGATTATGGTTTTAAAAATTATAAATCAGATTTATTTGCTGATATGAGTGAAAAAACCATAAAGCGTTTTAAAGATAATATGATAAATGCTGATAATGATATGGATAAGTATGAAAGCTTTTTATCAGATCTAAATAATGCATCAGATAAAGCAACATCAAAGAATTACACAATGAGCTTCTCAGACAAAGAGCAATACTATGAGTTTGTTGAATCCGCTTGTCGTTTACTTCGCGAAATTGAAGAAAACTTGACAAAAACTTTTAATGAAAAAAGACAGAAGTATTTTGAAAAGAAAAGCAGGGATATAGTCAATGCTTATTTCGAAAATATAAAAGCTGAAAGAAATAAATCTAAATCTGACAAAGAAAGCTATTCTGACCTTAAAACAGCCTGGGATTCGCTGCTTGATGCAACAGACAGATTAAAAGAAGAGTTTAATATACAAGATATATATATATTCGGCGATGGTACCTCTCTTGCTATTACGGATAACAAAAGAAAACAGCTGTATTCAAGAAATGATGCAACGAATACAGACCGGTATTATGATTATAAAACAATTAATACAATAGACATTCAGAATAATGATTATTATACAAGTTTTGATAAATCGTATCATGATAAGCTTTGTGAAGGTTTGGATGAAAAAATAAACAAATCGGATCATTTTATTATACTTTTTACAAATTTTGTTATGGTTTTCTGTGTTAAAGATTTTACAAAAAACAAGGCGATATATAAAAGTATGGCACAGGAAATAGGAAAACAGTTTAAAAAAATAAATACATCTATAGCTCTTGAAACTTCAACCTTTATGCAGGAAAAGCAGGTAAAGACATTAAGAATGAACAGGCATGAAAACGCCCACATATCTTCAAGAATTACCGACAGGCTTGAGTATGATTTTGCTGATAAGGGCGAAGCGTTTCTTAAGCTTAACCCCGAAAAACGGGAATTTATCATTGATGACCTTCATAATTCAGCCAAACTGCTGTCCAATATGGCTGAAAACATAGGCGTTATTACAGGTTCAATAACAAAAGAAAATATTAAATCAAAGGTTCGTTTGGTAAATGTTCAGGATGTATTGACAAAGTGGCAGAAAATGTTCAGAGACATATTGATTGACCGAAATCTTAATCTGGAGCTTGTAAGAAGTTATTGGGATTTATGGTCAATGAATATCGAAACCGTTCCGAGTCTTTTTGAGTTGTTGATTTATAACATTGTTGACAATGCTGTTAAGTATGCATACCGTGGAACAAATGTTTATATTTCCTGGGATAAAGCAGGTGGGCAAAATGTTTTTAAAGTAACAAATTATGGACACGAAATAAAAAATACAGATAAAATATACGATCTATATGTCAGAGGTGAAACGCATAAATCAAAACGGGTTGAAGGCGATGGAATTGGCTTATA
>JAKSUP010000288.1 GCA_024408905.1 bacterium | reverse complement strand
TTTGGGATGAGGACAATGTTAGAGATATTGTTCATAGAGGCCCAAAATGTATTGCTCTTAAAGAATGCAATAACGTTAAAATTGAAGGAATTAAAATTTTAAACGCAACAGATTTAGCTGTTTATTTTGCTGGTTGTAAAGATGTAAAAATCAATAACTTATACCTTAAGGTATATATTGATGGAATATCTCCAGATAACTCAAAAGATGTAGTAATTAAAAATTGCTATGTTGAATCAGGTGATGATGGTATTGTTTTCAAAAGTTCTTATACCTTAAATCGATTAGATATATGCAAAAATATTTTGGTTAGTAATTGTATCATCAAGTCTCGTTGCAATGCAATTAAATTTGGCACTGAAACTAATGGTGGATTTAAAGACATTATAATTACTAATTGTAAGTGTTTTGACTCAAGAATTACCGGTATTTCAGTTGAATCAGTTGATGGGGCACATGTTGACAATATTATTTTAAAAAATATTGATATGAATAATGTTGGTTCACCTTTCTTTGTTCATTTAGGTCAAAGATTAAGAGGACCAGAAGGATCGAAAATTGGGTCAATAAAAAATGTTCTTTTCAAAAACATTAAAGTAACAGGTCCATATCATGTTTATGACTGCATGCCTTGGAATTATGTTTCTTTGGTTAATAATGACACAAAACAATTTCCTGGATTTTATTCGAAAGATAAGGCCGAAAAAGAAGGAACTTGGCAAATTACATCCAATGTATGCGGCCTAAAAGATCACAATTTAGATAACATTAGGTTTGAACATATTATTATGGAACTTGATGGCGGTGTAGAAGAATATAATCCAGTTGTTCCAGATAAAGCTCCAGAATATCCTGAAGTTAATGTTTATGGAAAGATTCTTCCGGCATCAGCCATTTACTTTAGATACATTAATAGCCTTATATTAAAGGATGTGAAAGTGAAACTTTTACATCAAGATAAAAGGCCATATTATGTTTTTGATAGCATAAAAAATAAAATTATTTTATAATTTGTACAATTTAGGAGAAAATTATGGCAACACTAAGTTTCAAAAAAGTTAACAAAGTTTATGATAACAAGTTTCATGCTGTTCATGACTTTGAATTAGAAGTTAAAGACAAAGAATTTATAGTTTTTGTTGGACCATCTGGTTGTGGAAAATCCACAACACTTCGTATGATTGCAGGTTTCGAAGATATTACATCTGGCGAAATTTACATTGATGATACTTGTATCAATAAACTTGCACCTAAGGATAGAAATATTGCAATGGTTTTCCAAAACTATGCTCTTTATCCTCATATGACTGTTTTTGATAACATAGCTTTTGCTTTAAAACTTAGAAAAGTTTATATGCCAGTTGTTTCTCTTGATGATCAAAATCCTGAATATATCAAAGAATGTGAAGAATTAATCGCTAACTATGAGCAAAAAATTGAAACGCAAGTTTCAAAAATGAAAATGACTCCTGAATTAAAGAAAGAAATCAAAAACACAGTTGCTCAAATGAAAGCTGAAGGCAAGAGCAAAATTGAAATTAATGAAGCTGTTGCTAAATTAAAATCAGACATCAAAACAAAAGTTGATATTAAAGAATATAAATTTAGAGAGCAAACAAATTTAATTAATGAGCTTGAAGGCATTGATGCAAAATATGAAAAGCAAGTTATGACTTTTGATCAAGTCAAAATTAATGCTTTAGAAAAAGAATATGCTGATGCCAAAAAGGCAAAAGCTAGTCCAGAAGTCCTTGCCGAAATAAAAGCAAGACTCGATAAGGAATATGATACATTGGAATGCCCAGCATTTGCTTATCGTCATTATACTAGACGTGAAATTATGTCTAAAGTTAATGAAGCTGCCAAAATTCTTGGTTTAATCCCATATTTAAAGAGAAAACCTGCTGCATTATCAGGCGGCCAAAGACAGCGTGTTGCTCTTGGAAGAGCAATTGTTAGAAAACCTAAAGTATTCTTAATGGATGAACCATTATCTAATCTTGATGCTAAACTTAGAGTTCAAACACGTTCCGAAATTATTAAAATTCACCAAAGAGTTGGAGCTACAACAATATATGTTACA
>JAKSUP010000287.1 GCA_024408905.1 bacterium | reverse complement strand
ATTGTTATTCCGAAAATGCATAACAAAAAAGCTATCAGATACCAAACCGCCAGTTTAATATCTGTTTTACTTCCACGGTTCATTTTGTTGTCTGTTCTGTCAACAGCTAACCTCATTTCACAACAGGCAACAGCACAAACTAACAGCATATCGCAAAAGGAGCCAAGGCAGTAAATAACTGTGTTCTGAATTGAACCGCCGACAATTATGTACTCTATAATCAGGCTTGCCATAACAAAAAACAAAACAATTGTCAGAAGTTGATTAACTACTATCTTAGTTTGGTTATTCCCCACAGATGTATTCATTGAAAAATGATTTACAGCCATTATAATTATAATACAAAAAGCTTGATATTATCAGACAACCTGCTAATCCGTAATTAAGAATTGTTTCCGAATCGTATGACATCAGATATTCCACCGATAATCCATAGCGAAAAAACAAATACATAATCAACGCAACAACAAGACCGTTGAGGTTAATTAAATCTCCTCTGATATACGCTGTTAAAACACCTATGGATAAAGCAAATCCGGCGAAAAACAAGCAAAATGGTAATAAGGCTATTTCCTGAATAAAAAAATGAAAAAAGGTATTAACGGGAAGCAAAACAAGTGTACCTATTATCGTTATATAAAAAGTCTTTTCATAAAAAAACAACTGTTTCAATTTATCAATCATTTCAACACTCCCTTAATAAACAATTTTTACGAATAAAACGCAAAACAACTATTACTTTTGATAATTATGCACAGTTGCCGCTGCCCATAAATAAGCGAAGTCAGTATATCATATTTTTCTTGTAAAATCAACAATTTCCATTGTCAAAAGTGTATTGGAATTACAATATAGCTTCATGTTGCCGAATCGCAGGAGGATTTGTCGACTGTGCGAATATTAAGGCTTTGAATTAAATCGAAACACCAACGGATAAACTGTCATAAATAACATCGGAGCAGAAGCATACATTAAGAAATGCAAGCAGATATAATGTTAATTCATCTTATAAACATTACGGCTCCGATTTTTATTGTCTCATTTGGTATTTTTATTTGACATCTTCCCTGCCGAGTGTTAATATTCAATTGATACAAAACTGAAAGAAGTGATTTTATGCGTATTGCAACCACAACAGGAGATTTCAAAGCCTACTGCGAAAATTACGCCGAAATAATCAGAGCATTTGAGGGTACGGGATTTAAGCATATTGATTATTCTTTTTACAGATTGAATTATCCGGGTTCCCCGTTTATGGGTAATGACTGGGTTAAAGAAGTAGCCGCCGCCGCAAAGGAAGCCGAAAAGCTCGGGCTTGATTTTGTACAGGCACATTCGCCGAGAAACGACTTTTTCTCAGATGACCCCGAAACCGTTATAAAAGGTAATATAAGAGCCATTGAAGCCTGCGCCTATCTGGGCATTGACAGAATAGTTGTTCACTCAGGCAGAAGCGAAAAATTTCAGGTTCCTGACAACATGGCGGCATACCGTGAAGCGGTAAAGGGATTTTATGAAGCTCTTTATCCTGCCATGGAAAAATACAATGTCCGGGTACTTGCCGAAAACTATACTCCATCGTATAAAAATGAATGTTCATTTTTCAGCGGCGAAGACCTTGCATCTTTTATTGATATGTGTGATAATCCCATGCTGGGTGTATGCTGGGATGTAGGTCACGGCAACCTGCTTAACCCCACAGACCAATATGAAGATTTAACAACTCTCGGCAATCGTCTGTGCGCCGTTCATATTCAGGATAATTTCGGTACCAATGATAATCATCTCTGCCCGTATATGGGAAATCTCGATATTGATGCCGTTATGAGAGGACTTAAAGACAGCGGATTTATTGACAGAAACGGTGTTTTCACCTTCGAATGTGATAATATCGTTTCCCCTGCAAATTCAAAGGGTGAATACAAAAGCAACCCGGTTATTCCGTCATTCAGAGTGAAAAAAGCAGCAATCACTCTCATGTATGAGATAGGCTGTGATATTCTTACTAAATACGGCTGCAGTGTTGAATGAAATTGCTTTACTCAGACAAAAGAGAGCAGAATTCAAATCAGATATCATCTTAA
>JAKSUP010000286.1 GCA_024408905.1 bacterium | reverse complement strand
ACCTAAATTGAGACAATAATTCAAAGAGTCTCTAAGGCAAAAAAGAAGGATAAAACTGTTTTGCAAAAAGAAATTAATCTTATAGGTGATGAATGGGTTCGTAAAACTCTTTTAACGCAATTAGATAACCAACTAAAGAAATAGAATATAACTGATGCTTAAGTTAAGGCATATATTAGATAAGACGTGCTTAGCACTATATGAAGATTTTATTTGTGATTGGCAACAAACATTGAATTCATATAGAGAGGGGAATCTGTATGTCATTCCTATTCCGGAAAATACGGTGATAGTTCTTCAAGGAACAGCATTGTTCTCTTTGCTAGAAGAATTCTCTACATGGACCGCTGCGGACTTTTATTGCTCTGCAGATGAACTACAGAGTTTTGTCAAAAACCTTGAAAAAACTTATCCTGCACTTGGACTATTAAAGGATGATATTCATAAAGAAAAGTCGCAAATAGAAAAAGTATTAGATTTTTTATTTATTAAAAAGGGGTATGGAAATTCTAGATTTGACAAGGTTCGCGGAGCACTATTTGATGATGCACCCATAGACACTTGCCCCTATTGTAATAGGCATTTCATTAAAACAATATTAACTCCAAATTCATCTGTCGTTCGCGGACAGTTGGACCATTTTTATGCAAAAGATAAATATCCGTATTTGGCATTACATTTATACAATTTGGTTCCGTCTTGCTATAATTGTAACCATGGAAAAAGTGATGTAGGTGGTGATTTGGTAAGTCCCTATTCATTACAGACGTCAGATGGATTACATTTTTTTGCGCATATTAAAAATAGTAGTATTTTTTCATTGTCTTCGTTTGAAAATGGAATTGATATTGATGTTGATGTGCAATCAAATGCACCTGCGAATTTAAGTAATAATATAACTGCTTTTCACTTGCAGGAAATATATAGAACTCACAAAGACTTTGTCGCGGAACTTTACGTAAAGAGCAAATTAAAGATGAATCAAGCATATGCAAGGTCAATAATGAGATATTACAAAGGAAGAAGTTTTCGACTCACCGCAAGTGACCAAAAGCGTCTCATAACTGGTGTCTACACCGACGAAAAGGATTATGGCAAACGCCCATTGTCTAAATTTTGTACTGATATAGCAAAACAATTTGGATTAATATAACCAACCTTTCGCGCCCATCGTGTACATATAAAATTAAGATATAGAGAAATAAAAGACAACGACAAATAACTTAACAATCATATATGGCTATGAAATTAAATATTAAAATTAAGAACATTAAAGGCTTTGGTGATCCTGGGTTTTCGGAAAATTTAACCTTGGAAAAAAATAAAGTGAATCTTGTTTACGCGCCCAACGGAACAGGTAAGAGTTCTCTTGCTACGGCTTTTGATTCTTTACAACAGGGTAAACTACAAGTTGCGGAGGCAGATAAACATAAAAAAAACGTTTCTAGTGTTGCGACTATGTATGTCAATATTGATGATAATCCCCGTAAATATATGGCAACAAAACAAACGAATCAAATTTCACCAATATTAAATCCGTTTGTCATTAATGCTCGCACTATGGGGCAATTATCTTCTGTGCTACAACCAGATGGTTCTACAATAGCTCATGGAGTAATGGCAGTTAGAACAATTGTACTAGTTCCAGATATACCTGAAAATGTGTTATGTGACTATGATATAGGGTGGATCCGTCAGGGATTTGGTAAAAAAGCAAAAGCTCTTAAAAATCTTTCTTCAGAATTTAGCACACCATTTAAGATGGCTCAATTTGAGTCTTTTATCCCAGTTTTATCAAAGTGTTTTAGACAAAGAATAAATGAAGTAATCGTTGAAACTATTGATAGAATTAATGGTAAGGAAGGCAATGTACAAACATTGGCACAGCATCTAACGGGCTCAGACTTTCAACGTATTAATAGGCAACCTGTTTATAAAGAATTTAAAGAAAAAATTATAAAAATCCGTCCAACAAATTTCACAACTGAATTAGATTTCTTTTTGTTTTTTTATCAAATACGTAAGATTTATCATCGTAACCCTGAACAATTCCGTAAGGCGATAAAACGTGCAAAATATGATGTATTTAAAGGTAAGTT
>JAKSUP010000285.1 GCA_024408905.1 bacterium | reverse complement strand
GATATTCGCCTTCCCAAAAACATAGTGGATAGCGGAAATATCTATCTCCATAAGTCAGGAAGTCAAAACCTACCCAATAATCAAAGAAAATAAAATCTGGATTAATATTTTCGCCGGAAAAGAAAATTTTTACTGCATTGTTATACAATGGAATGTCTTTAGGCCATAAAATGAAGGCACTATAAAAAACAAAATCTGGATTATTTGATTTTACAAACTCATATTTCTCGTAAATTTCTGCAGGAAAAAAGGTGTTATCTTTAAACCCAGCAACAGGATCACAGCCAACCGTATTATAAAGTATTTGTTTTTTCATAAGTAAATCCTTTATTTAATTTTCTCAATTTTTCCATCTTCAACTTTAAAAATACAATCACATGAGTCAATTGTATTTAATCTATGAGTAATAATTATTAAAGTGTGATCTGATGAATATTGTGATACATGTTCAAGAATATTTTTCTCGGTCTCATAATCAAGAGCTGAGGTGGCTTCATCAAATACAATAATATTAGTATTTCTATAGAAAGCACGTGCTATTCCAATCCTTTGTCTTTGACCACCGGACATTCTAACACCGCGTTCACCAATTACTGTATCCAATCCGTTTGGCAAGCTTTCTACGTATTCTTTTAATTGAGCTTTTTCAAGCGAGTCCCAAATTTGGTCATCATTAATTTTGGCTTGTGAAATTCCAAACGCAACATTGTTACGAATAGTGTCATCACTAAGATAAATTGTCTGAGGTATATATGAAATATTTTTTCTCCATCCTCTCATGTTGTCTTTAATGTCTACACCATCACAACAAATTCTGCCTTCCCTACAAGGTAGCAATCCAAGTATTAAATCGATCATGGTAGTTTTTCCTGCTCCAGATGCGCCACTAAAAGCAACGGAAGTATTTCGCTTAATAGACAAATTTATATTGTTTAAAACGATATGGTCTGGTATCGATTTATAGTAAAAAGTAGCATTTTCCACAGTGATTTCGTTTTTAAAATCCAAAGTTTGCACTTGATCATTTGACTCAACATAATCAGCATTCTCGGTCATTTTTATATCTTCATACAAGCTGTTAACTGAAACTTCATAAAAATGGAGATTATTTATAACGCCAGTTATTTCAGTAACTGAAGGAAGCAATTTTATTACTGCATAAGCGAACACAGAAAATGTGACAACAATCTGTGCCCCAGAATTGCCTAAAAGAATTGCTATTGTTAATGCTAAACAAATGCCAAGCATTCCGATCAACTCTAAAGTGTGCCCAGGCACACTATTTAAAACTGTTCTTTTCAAGCTTAAATTGTTTATTCTAATTCTATTGTTGTCATAGACATTAATAAAATATGATTCGGAATTACCAATTTTGCTTTCCTTAATACCATTAAAAGCTTGTGACAAATATTTATAATTGTCTGAATTATATTTTTGCAATTCTCTGCCATATTTCTTTGCTTTTGGTTTAATGATTTTAAGCACAGTTAAAGCAAAAATTGTTAATAAACCGGAAAGAATTAATGTTACTTTCCAATCTTGAATAAATAAGAAAACAACAATGGTTAAAATAGAAACTGATTTAACAATAAAATTTAATATAGAAGTAATAGCATTTGTAAATAAATCAACATCATAAGTGGATTTTCTTATTAAAGTACTTGAGTTATTGTCTAAATGAAATTCATATGGAAATAATAAATATGCTGTCATTAACTTCTTAGTTAATCTTCTTGAATAAGACATCGTAAAACGATGTATTAAATAAGTACTCAAAATTGCATAACCACATTTAATAATGAAGATTAATGCCATACACCCCAAGCACACAAAACAAAGGTTATTTGCATTTCCACCTAAATTAAAAATATCATTGATAATCCTTACAAATGTATTTGTTTCTATAACTTCTTGCGGCGTTACTAAAATTTCAATAACAGGAAGAATTGATGAAATACCTACTAAATCAAGAAAAGCAGATCCTAAAATAACAAAAAAGATTGCAATCAATATCTTTCTATCTCTTTTTGATAATAAGTAAGCAATCTTCTTTAGCATAGGACAATATTATAAGTATATATTTGTTTTATAGCAAATATTAT
>JAKSUP010000284.1 GCA_024408905.1 bacterium | reverse complement strand
GAACTAGCCTTATTTGGATGAAATCGGAAAATATTTGAATTAACAAAACCTCTCTCTACCGTATTCCAACCTTGTTCACTACCATCCAAAACAACCTTCCCAATATTATGTTTTTCATACCACTTACCATCTTGATATACGAACTCATCTTCTACATCGCCTATTTTGCACATATCTTTTTGTACTGGTATTGTAAAGTTTTGCTCGGCGTGTGGAACAAAATTTGTTATAGAATCTGTTAATTCAACAGATGGCTCTAATTCCATATTTACAGTTGCATTAGCTTGAATTGAGATTCCTAATTCTTTTAAACGTTTACCACAATTTAATTTATCACTTGTTGTTATTCTGTTTTGAGGTGATAATGTAGGAATATATTCTGGAGCATTCTCCCATATCATTCTGAATCCACACGAATTATTAGCATTATTATTTCTCAAATGAATATATAATGTTTTATTTGTTGGTAAGATTATTTGTTTTTCTAAAGGGAATGATATATATGTTATAGATGATGACGTTGATGTTCCGTATACTCTAAATTTTCCTTTCCCGTCGGACTCAACCGTTATTCCATTTGTTGTTATGCTCTCTTTTATCGATGATGGCAACAAGTTTTCTCTGTGAACCTTAGCAGTAGCTCCGCCGTAGCCGTATGGAGTGTATGGTGTTGCGTTTGTGCCTTCTTCGATTTTTGCCCATTCAGGTATATTTGCAGATGCTATAGCGAACCTAATATATTTGCAATTTATGGGGGTGGTAAAAGTAAATGTTTCACTTGTAATATTTGAAATTACAGATTGATTTTCGTCATAAAATACTAATCCATAAGCAAATGGTTTATTTAAACTATTACTAAATGTATAAGTTTTATCTCCTTTTATCGGGAAATATTTTTCAATACCACAATAACCGCCCCAATTTTGTTTATTAGGTGTATATGCAACTCGTGCAACAAACGGATAACTATTTATGTCAAACAAATTCACATCTTGCCCAACGCACTCTACATCTTGTGGATATTCTGGGTTTGGTGAGGTTGTCCCTCCTACGTAGGGTTCATAGGATTTGTCTTTGTGTTCGTTATTAACTGTCATCAAACCTAAAACTACATTGTTACATACAGCATTTGCATATACTATAATTCTAAATCTGCTATATTCAGCATCTAATAAGTTAGTATTGCTTTTATCTTTTTCTTCACTAATTGTTGCTCCTTTTGGATTTGAAAAATCAGCCGAATATGAAATAAAGTTTATGTTTGCCCCTCTAAAAGAACCTTTAATCTTTTCAATTATTGTCCATTTATTATTCCCTTGAATCTTTATCTCTCCATTTATAAAATCAAAAGTGGTAGTATCACTTGCTGTACCATTCAATTGTATATATCCATTCTCTAACATTGTTAACGTAATACCGTTGTTTGTATTTGTATATCCAACTTTCCATTTTTTATTCACATCTAATAAATTATACCCCTCATAACTCTTTTGCCTTGTATTCCCTTTTACATTAAACTCAGCAAATCTTGCGTCAGAAGAATCTTCAAAAACTATTTCTTCGCCTTCCTGTTGGTCTTTTATTGCTACGCTGTTTATGTCGTTTCTTAATCTTTCGTTTTCTTCTTCTAATTTTTCTACGGCTTTATCTAACACTCCTGTTATATCAATTTCTGTTTTTTGTCCATTTTCAAATTCTATTGTTAATTTGCCGTCTTCATAAGTAACATTTTTTATTAAATTTTCTATAGGCAAATCAATAGATTTTGTGCTTAAAGTTGTGCCTTTAGAATTTAATAATTTTATTGTCATTACATAATCGCTATTTATAGATAAATCAAGTGATTTTCCAGTATTTTCATCTATTGAAACTTTAACATTTTGTATTTCTTGATTTATTCCTTCATCTGCATTTTCTAGCTCTTGTAATTTCACAGTAACATTTTCTTCGATATCAGTCTTTATTTCTTGTATTTCTTGCTCTAATTTTTCTACAGCTTCTTGCAAAACTCCTGTTATGTCTATTTCTACTCTTTGACCATTTTCAAATTCTAAGATTAGTTTTCCGTCTTGATAAGTTACATTTTTTACAAGTTTTTCAATAGGTAAATCTATTGATTTTGTACTTAAAACT
>JAKSUP010000283.1 GCA_024408905.1 bacterium | reverse complement strand
TTTAGAATATTTAAACATTTTATCTTTTGATTCAAACATTATGAATAAATTTAACACTAAACGATGTCGCAAATAGGTTTCAGCTCATATGGGAAATCCAATTAATATTTATGATGAAAAAGAATCAAAAAATAAACTCAACTACATTGTTGGAAATAAAATTTTTAAAGCTACTTTTCTTGAAACCGAAACAGGTGCATTAAGGCGTGCAGTAAATTTTGCAAACTGTCGTCTTCTTGATTCTCCTATAAATATAATTGAATACAAAGTTGTTAACTAAAAAAGAGTGGGGCTGTGATTTTAGGCCTCACTCTTTTGAATTTTATAATTCGATAAAATAAATTATATTTTATCGAAACCTGTATATTTTCTCAAAACTTCAGGAATAACAATTGTTCCGTCTTCTTGTTGGAAGTTTTCGATAATAGCAGCAAAAGTTCTGCCGACAGCAAGCCCTGAACCATTAATTGTATGAACAAATTGGACTTTTCCGTCTTTACTTCTATATCTTATGTTTGCACGTCTTGCTTGGTAATCACCATAATTTGAACAGCTTGAAATTTCTTTATATGTGTTATAAGAAGGTAACCAAACTTCCAAATCATAGCATTTATTTGCACTAAAACCTATATCGGCAGTACAAAGAGCAACACGTCTATATGGCAGACCTAATAACTCTAAGCATCTTTCACCGTTTTTTGTAAGTTTTTCGTGTTCTTCAGGGCTTGATTCAGGAGTCGTAAGTTTAACCATTTCGACTTTATTAAACTGGTGAACCCTAATTAACCCTCTCGTATCTTTTCCTGCAGAACCTGCTTCACGTCTAAAACATGGAGTATATGCGCACATATATTTAGGCAAATCTTCTTCTGAGAGAATTTCATTAGCATAAATATTAGTAACAGGAACTTCTGCTGTAGGAATTAAGTACAAGTCTTCATCAACACATTTATACATATCTTCAGCAAACTTAGGTAATTGACCTGTGCCTGTCATAGTTGCTGCATTTGCCATGAAAGGAGGCAAAATTTCTTCGTATCCGTGTTCTTCTGTGTGTAAATCCAAGAAAAACTGAATAATTGCACGTTCTAATTTCGCACCCTTACCTCTATACAAAGTAAATCTTGATTGAGAAAGTTTAACACCACGTTCGAAATCAACAAGATTTCTTTCTTCACACAAATCCCAATGTGCCTTTGGGGTAAATGAAAATTGAGTTGGTGTCCCCCAAGTAGAAACAGTCGGATTATCATTTTCTGATGTACCGATTGGCGTTGTTTCATCAGGTATATTCGGAATATGAAGCAACAAGTCTTTTTGTGCATTATCAAGTTCAATTTGTTTTTCTTCTAAAGCCTTAACTTCATCGCCCAATTGACGAATTTCTTCTTGCAAAGCATCAGTATTTTCGCCATTCTTCTTCATCATACCAATTTTTTGAGATTCCGATTTTCTTTTTGCCCTCAATTCATCGGCTTGAGTTTGAACTTTTCTTCTTTCAACATCAATTTCCAAAACTTTATCTATAGTAAGTTCAGGATTTCTACGTTTTAAAAGCTCATTAATTTTTTCAGGATTCTCTCTAATCAGTTTGATGTCTAACATTTATACCACCTCTTAACTTCTAGTGTACGTGAAATAGTTTAGCACAAAAAAAGTATACATAAAAAGATTTTTTTATTAAAAAGGTGACTAAAAAGACATCCTTTTTTACATAATATTTATTATTGGTAGTTATATTTGTATATTTTTAAGATTTTTTCTTTTGGGCATTTCTTTCTCTTTACTGTGCAACAAAGAGAAAGAAATGCCCCCAAAGAAAGAGAAACCCAAGCTGATATCACATCACCCTTCGGATGAGTTGACAAAATGATAGTTGCAGGCTAAAGCCTGCACACTTACCCTCGCTAAGTGACGCTCGGGGTGACATAGGCGAGCGTTTTTTAGCGAGCCAAAAAGTGCAAGCTTGCTTGCAATATCCATTCTGTCTTGCAACCGTAGGTTGCTCTAAACGGTGGCTGGTTTTCTTTTCTTTTGGGTGCGTTTGCTTTTCTTTTGCTTGCCCAAAAAGGAAAAGAAAATGCCCATAAATAAAAAAATAAAGAAATAGTAAAACCCCCTCCTGCCTTTCAGGCACCCT
>JAKSUP010000282.1 GCA_024408905.1 bacterium | reverse complement strand
TTCCTCCATCAAAGCAATAATAGCAAGCAGTTTTACAGTCTTTATATTCATTATCAACATTATCAAAATATTGGCCTGGTATAGAACCCTTTTTAGTACAATGACCGCTTCCATCTTTAGATTCATAGTTATCTGTTTCATTACAAAGAATGCAATTGGTGTTAGTATTAGTTCCTGATCCATTACAGGTTAAGCAAGCTTCATGACATTTTAAGTAGTGAGTTTCATTTTTATAATAATTTTGTCCAGGTGGCTCTTCAACACAATTTTTTGATTTTCCTCCTTCAACAAAGTAAAATCCTGTTTTGCAAGAGTCGCAATTGGAATTACTTTCTTCACCATATCCAGAACATTTTGAGCAGGAATTATAGCATTTCATAAAGGTATCTAAAGTTGTATTTAAATAATAATCATCAGAGGTATTATTAACGCAATTTGAAGTTGAGCTATTTTCAACTAAATGGAATCCTGTGTTGCACTCTAGGCAATTGGTCTCCCCAGATATTCCTCCTTTATCACAGGTTTTGCAAGCCTCGTTACAAGGTTCAAATTTTTTAAGTGTCTCATCATAATATTCATTTGATTTTCCTGGAATAACACAATGAGTTGTTGAATTTGGAGCGAAAGTATAATTACTTAAACAGCTAAGGCATTTGGTTTCTAAGATTGTTCCCAATTCATTGCAGGAAGCGCAACTGCTAAAACATTTTTTTATTGTTTTATTTCCATAATCAACAAAATAGTTAGATTGCTTATTATTTTTATGAATACAATTTGACTCTGGCTCTCCTTCGACTATATAAAATCCTTGATCGTTATCACAGGATTCACAATTTGAGTTTCCTTCTATTCCTGATTGATTGCAAGTGAAGCATCCCTCGGAGCATTCCTTAAAAAGATTAACTTCTTTATCTAAATAATAATTTTGTGCTGGTTTTGTATCTATGCAATCTGTAGAAGTATTAGAGTCCTTTTTATAAAATCCAGTAGCGCATAGAATACAATTGGTTCCATTTTCGTCATTAGCTGGACCATAACAGCCATTACATTTATCTGAACAAGGTAAATAAAGATCTGGTTCTTTGGTTGTATCTAAATAATAATTAGTTGGTTTTTCTCCTAAACAATCGGTATTTGAATTATTGTCCTTTTTATAAAATCCAGTAGCGCATAGAATACAATTGGTTCCATTTTCGTCATTAGCTGGACCATAACAGCCATTACATTTATCTGAACAAGGTAAATAAAGATCTGGTTCTTTGGTTGTATCTAAATAATAATTAGTTGGTTTTTCTCCTAAACAATCGGTATTTGAATTATTGTCCTTTTTATAAAATCCAGTAGCGCATAGAATACAATTAGTTCCATTTTCGTCATTAGCTGGACCATAGCAGTCATTGCATTTTGTCGAGCATTGTTTATAAACCTTAGAATCTCCTTCTCCATATAAATAATAATTTTCTGGTTGAGTTGGTAAACAATTAGCTAAATCAACATCTTTTGGATAATATTTGTTTTCAGTGTCACATAGTAAGCAGGTTGAATTTGTTTCTGTTCCAAGAGAATTGCAGGTTTTGCAGGTATAGTAGCATTGCTTAATTAAATTACTTTCATAGTCTACAAAAAATTTATCACCAATAGAGTCTTTATTAATGCAATTATTTTTAGTTCTGTTTTCTTTGAAAAAGTAGGTAGAATTGTCACATGATAAACAATTTTGGTCATCAGCAGTTCCAGAAATTTCGCAGCTAAAGCACGAATCATAGCATATTACTATGGCAATACTAGTAGTTTGTTCTAAGTTATATATATCGTCATCGATTGTTAAATTTTGGTTTTGAATAATAACATTTTTGCCATTTAAGCTGTTTTTGTCTGAAAAAATAAAAGAACAATCTCCTTTATTTGAGGTAAAAGAACAAGACGATTCTAAAGCTGTGTCTCCTACTTTAATTGAAATATCTTGGGAGAAATCTTTGGGAAAATTTAAGTTTGTAATTTCGTAAGAATAATGAGTTGTATCTGAAAGTCCTTTTAAAGTAATTGATAATCCTGTTAATTCTATATAATTTACGCATTTGTTATTTGAAACAACTTGAGTACCATCACATTGACTGCATAAGGAATCATCAGCGGCATCACAAGCAACAC
>JAKSUP010000281.1 GCA_024408905.1 bacterium | reverse complement strand
GGACACACTTATACAAGTTTTGAAGACTTAAAAGAAGCAATAATTAAATACATTAAGTATTATAATGAAGATAGAATAAAGGAAAAACTAGGATGAATGAGTCCTATTGAATACAGGCTCTCAAATAGTTTTTAAAAAGGACCAAATTTGGGGGTCACCTCAAATAGTGCTGTGTCAAAAGGAGGCATTAATTACAAACAAAAAGAACGGCTCAAATAAGTCAACAAATAACACAAAAAATCTATATTAAAAGATTTTCCCTATGCACTTTTCTGCGTTATTGTTTACTTAATTATAGGTTTCTGTTTTAATTTGTGACATCCAGGCTGGATTATATTCTTAACCATTCCAATTTTTCATTGAATTATCGACTATTTCACGAATAAAAAATAAGAACTGAAACCCGAAAACATTCAACTTTAAACATAGAAAATAGTCAAGAAACAATAACTGGATAATCTATAAATCTTCGTACGGAACTATGTCTACTCAATTCGCGATCTGAGGTATTCTCTGTAGGAACCCTTATCTGTATCTATTTCAAGAATTGGAATAATACCTGACGCAACTGTTGTTCCGTCAATATAATAATGATTAAAGCCGTCAAAATAGATATCGTGAAAACAATCATCTTGCGCAATATCGGCGGTTCCAACATGCCCTGCAAATATCTTTTTGTCTAATCCCTCAACTCTGCCTATATCAGCAGGATACTTATCCGTAAAATAATAATCATTAGTTCCCCACTCTCATAGATCACCAGCATCTTCATCTATACAAGCGTGAACAAAAATATTATTTTCTATAACATGATATAAAGGCAATTCGCTAAACCAATCTAAAAGAACACTTTCAATTTTTTCATTAAATGACGAAGATTCGTCAACCGGCATTCTGCCTTCTAAACACCATCTTTCGTGATTTCCTAGCAAAGCAATAACTTTATCTGTACCATATTTTCTTGAAGACGAATAATAGCATTACATACTTCGTAATCACCATTTCCACCATGTATATAGTCACCAAGCAAAACAAGCTTGCTATCTTCACGCTTTAAGTTATCAGCAATAATTGAAAGATTTTCTTTAAATTCGTCAACAAAACCATGTATGTCACTCATGCAATAAATTTTCATGTCTGTTAGTTACCTACCTTTTTAAATCATTATTAACATTCTTTTTTATCAATAATTAACTAAATCATGATTAGCTCTTAAGAAACTTTGTATTGATAATTTTTATCTAATGCTCTAAACTCAGATTCAGATACATCTAGATCAAAAACATTGACCCTTTCTTTATAGGAGAATATAGTTCTTTGATTGATGTTCTGTTGATACGGAAAAAATTCAACTTCTAATCATAAATCATCATAGTATCTGATTTCATCCGTATTTATTTGCCTAACTATTCCAAAAGTATTGTCGTAGATATTTTTTACTACACCCCCTACTTTGTATGGCATTATTGTATTGTTAAATGTAATAGGGCGTAAAGAATTAATATAATCTTTTTTATAATAATTTTCCTGTTCAATATGTCAATCTACATAATCATTCAATAAGTTTTTAATATAAACATAATCATTAAAATTTTTAACTTCAATGTATGATATAGCCTTGTTATCAAATATTTGAATACTCTGTATGTCCTTATTATTAAGCATCTCTCTACAATTTTCTGTCTTATATAATTTAACAAGGACATTTTCATACTCTCTAATATTTTCATTTTTCTTCATATTAAGAACATTCTCGACTACTGGAAAGCATTCACAAACAAGTAACGGCTTATCTTTTTTATCCGTAATGACATACCTGTATTCCTTTCCATTGTTACAACAAAAAGTTCTATACGCCATATTAATATCCACTATGGTATTCTCAATCTGCTCTTTAATAATTGGGTGAACATCAAAATCTTTTGCAAGTTCTTTTAATTTGGTAATTTTTTGCCTGTAGTCTAAGGCCTTCGAATTACAAATTATAGATGCTTGCAACTTATCTGAAATTTTAATTTTGTTACACAAATAATAATCTTTTAAAAACTGTGGTATTAAATCCATAATAAATCCTTTCCTTATATATTATTTCTGTTGAGTTTTATTTACGATCTAAATCTTTCCTAATTAATTCCCAAACAAATTTTGCAATTTTTGTGGGAGAATAATTTTCATCTTTC
>JAKSUP010000280.1 GCA_024408905.1 bacterium | reverse complement strand
TAAAATTCTTGGTGAGGGTTTGCAATTTGTTGTTTGATTAACCATTTCGGTAGACTAAAGTCTACCCTACTTACTTCCCCCAAGGGGCAGATTAGGTTAACTTTTTGATATTTACACCCCTACCCCCAATATTTACCCCAAAAATTTACTCCAAAAAAATTTACCCCCCAAAAAATTTACCCCTACCACAAAATTACCTGAGTATTACGAATTATTTACCATAGTATCTATTATAGTTAGTTATTACTTTTTCTTTTGTTTCTAGAAAAACTGTTTTTATAGTACAGTAAATATTTTGATAGTTCAGAGGCAATCTTTTAAAAGTTCCATCAGAAATACTTGCCATAAGAATATCAAACTCTTTTTGTAGTTTTGGAATCATTTCGTAAGCTATTTTAGCTTGTTTCTTACAATAGTGCTCAGGTAGGCGATGTACAGGGTCCTTTGATTGGGATTGCGTTTTAGATGCAATTTTTGTAAATTCTCTTAGTTCTTTTAAGAAAGTCATCAATTTAAGACAAGCACTGCGTTCTGTATATGCGTATGCTGAATTCTGAATTTCTTCTAATTGATTATGTTCTTTTTCCGGTAGAAAATCTGCAAATTTATTGCTATATTCTTCGATTTCTTTTACTATTTGATCATATTTTTTAGCTTTTTCTTCTTCAAGACGTATTGTTTCTTGTTCATTTTTACAAGTACGTATATCGTTATCCAATTTTTTAATATCATTCATAAACAATGTTGTTCTATTTTGTAATTTATTAAATTCTTTTATACCTTTTTCTGTTATTTTTTTCTTAAGAGCATTTGCAACAACGGTAAATATTCTTGTAATTTCCTTTTCTGCAAATTGACCACATTTTTCCGGATTATTTTTCATATATTCTTTTGATTTTTGTTCAACAGCAGCTTTGTACTCTTTATTGCATCTTTCTCGTTGTCCAAAAGATAAAATGTTCTTAAGAACTCTGACAAATTTACTTTCTTCCTCTTGTTTTGGAGGTTCTGGTATTTTTAATTCTTTTTCGCCACATTGAACTAAAATTTTGTTTGCGATTGGAATGAAAATTTTATCTATTTGATAAGCTATTGCTTTTTCAACAATCTCAGGTATGCGTTCATCTAATCCTCCCATTCTTATTTTATGATTGATTAATGCCATTGGTGCGCCAAGAATAAAATCGGTTACAATACCAACTGGTACAAGTAAAACAATTAGAAGTCCACCCACTATAGTTCCAACTTTTTCTCCAAATATTGTTTTGAAAATTGCAGCACCACCTTCACACAATGTTCCAAGGATTGTTGCAGGAATATTTAAAATTGCTTTAGCCACAATTGAAAAACCACCCACAAATCCTTTTACAAATGCATCAAGACCTGATGTGGCACCATTAACCAAATTTTCAACATTACTAATAGCATTACGGATTATTTCATAATATTGTTTCCCTGAAGTTCCTAATTTATTTAATAAGCCATTAGCCAATGCATTTAAAATATCTATTGGTGTAGGAATACCTTGTAAATCAATATCGGCATACTCCTTTAAGAGTTTTCTTATACAATTCATTCCAATACCTGTTGCAGCTTCAGAGGTTGTGCCTTTATTATTTTCAGCTTTTGGCAAGTTAACATTTTCATACCTTACAGAAGCATTTTGGCTATTGAATTCTACAACAGCTTTTTGTACTTCATCTAAAGTGGCTTTATCGTTTTTGGGTAAGAAATGAGTTTCTTCAGCAAGATTTTCTTTAAGAACAGAGATTTTTTCTTGCAAATTTGTGCCAAATGGGTTGTTGTACAACCTTAAATCATGTGTATTGTTTTTAATGCTTAATGCCATAGTCAATACCTCGTGGAATGTACTTTCCATTTTTTACATTCCCTAAATTGAGGTTATGACTTCCGAATTTAATATTACTTAATATTTATATGCCGAAATGCAGTAATAAGACGATTTTAATTTTTAGTAATTTGGAGAAATTTTTAATTTTATCAAGCATTGTTTGAGCTACAAACTACAATCTAAAAACTCAACCTGCTTATTCTACGGTTGAAATGTATAAAGTTAGGACGCAAAAGATTCATCATCTTTTATTTTGACAATAGTTCCACTATCAAACGTATTTTCAAAGTCACTGATTGGAATATGTAATTCTTTTTCGGGCGAATGAGGGTTTGTAAAATAATAAAAA
>JAKSUP010000028.1 GCA_024408905.1 bacterium | reverse complement strand
TTAAATATTTTAAAACTTATGCTGGGATTGGAATTGTCTGAAATGGATTTTAGGGTAATCTTGTCTGATTATGTCGGAATTCCTTTAAAATATTGTGCAGAAATAATAGAAGGTTATAATAAAATAAAAAGTTTGCCTAATATCGAAATCAATTTTTACAACGAAAAATATAAAAAATTCTATGACAGTTTCCAAGAAATAAAAACTAAAGATATAAAATTATCAAAAAAAGTTTATGAAATGTTTTATCGTGTGGTTGATTTTGTTGAAGAAAATAAGATTAATAAATTTAATTTCTTTATAAAACAACTTCGTGATTTTGAAAATGTATTTGGTTCGAAAATTGTTATTGAACGCGCCGAAGAAATTATTACGCAAATAGCAAATTCTATTATTGCAGAAAACCCGAGTTCAACTTTAGAAATTTTAGAGAACGATTTGGTTATAGGAACGCCACAAAAGATTATTGATAACAAAATTTCCACAAAATATCAATTTTGGCTTGATGTTTCAAATTCTGAATGGGTAAAAAATGACACGGGGCCATTATATAATGCGTGGGTATTTCAGGCTGATTGGTCAAAAGATGAATATACAATAGAAGACGATATTTATTTATCCAGACAAAAAACTGCAAGAATTTTGAGAAAGTTATTACTTTTAGCAAAAGAACATACCTATGCTCTTTCAAGTCTTTTTGATAACACAGGAGCAGAAAATCTTGGTGGCATAGAAAAATACTTAAAAACAGAAAACGCACACGATGAAGAATCCGGAGTTGTTTTCAAGATTAATCCGAGAGATGACCAAAAACCTGTACTTGAATACAAAAAAGGTTCTATGGCGATTTCAGCTGTCCCTGGGGCCGGGAAAACTACAATTCTTCTTGCACTAATTATGAAGCTTTTAAATTCTAATGTTAAGGCTGAAAACATATTTGTTTTAACATACATGGAATCTGCTGCCAGAAATTTTAGAGAACGGATTAAAAATATGTCTCCAAATAATACGCAGCTTCCGAATATAAGTACAATTCACGGTTTGGCATTACGTATAATAAAAGATAATTCAAATTACGAAAGGCTTGGCCTAACTTCTGATTTTGAAATATGTGACGATACTCAAAGAATGAGAATTTTAAAAAGTATTGAAGGGAAATATGGAAAAACTGAGCTTGAAGATTTCGATAGGGCAATTTCTGTTATGAAGCTTCAAGGCGGCAATTTATCCGACAAAATAACAGATAAAAAACTCGATAAATTCAAAACTTTTTATTTGGGTTATAAAGAAAAATTAGAAAGTGCAAATTTGATAGATTATGATGACATACTTTTACTGTCCGTAAAACTTTTGGAAGAAAACAAAGATATTTTGGAATATTATCAGGAAATTTGTGAATATATTATTGAAGATGAAGCCCAAGATTCATCAGGCATACAACAGAGATTAATAGGGCTTTTGAGTGGGAAACACAAAAATCTTATTCGTTGTGGAGATATTAATCAAGCTATTACGACAACCTTCTCTAATGCTGATGTTGAAGGGTTTAGGGATTTTATTCAAACAGCAGACAAGACTGTTGAAATGAATTGTTCTCAAAGATGCACACAAGAAGTTATGGATATGGCCAATAATACAATCTCGTGGGGCGAAAAGCTTTTACCAAAAGCATTTTATAAAAGCATGATGAAGGGTGTTGAAGGTAAAAATCCGGTTCAAGAAAATGCCTGTTTCTCTAAAGTTTTTGATAAAGCTTTTGAAGAAAAAAACTTTATACTGAAAGAAATTAAAAGTATTCTAACCAAAAATAAAGATGCAACAATCGGTATTTTATTAAGGAATAATTATCAGGTTTCTTCTTGGACAACATTTATTAATGATGCAGGGTTTAAAAGTATTACAAGAAGCGAATCTTTGGGACAAAAAAGCGTATTTAATACGATATTTTCTATTCTTAAATATTTACAAACACCTTTTGATAATGAGGCCTTAGTTTCTGTTTATGAAACACTTTCTGAACTCGGATTTTATAAACCTAGAATGCAACTGGAAATCAGAAATTCTAAAATACCATTTATTACAAAAGATGGTGATGATATAGAATCAAGTGATCTTGCACAATTTTTGTGGGACATGCAGTATTGGTTAAATTCGTCTACCATGCCACTCGAAGAACTTGTTATAAGAATAGGACTTTTTTATTATACCAGTGATATAGAAAAATCTAATGTGTATTTGATTGCAACTTTGATTAGAAAAATTAGTGCAAATAATTATGACACAACTCTTGAAAGACTCGATGCACTTTCAAAAAGACCATCGTTAAGTGGATTCAAATTTTTCTCAGAGGAAGAAAACGAAGATGCTGTAAAAGGTAAAGTTCAAATAATGACTATGCATAAATCAAAGGGGGATGAATTTGATTATGTATTTATTCCTGAATTGACTGAAAAAGCACTTTCAATAGATGTAAATCAAATGAAACTAAAAACTTCTACGGTATTTATGGAAGAAGTCAGAGGGCTTAATTCGAATTACAAAACCAAAAACGAGCTTGAGTTAAAAGAATTTTCAGGGGAAGAAGCATTAAGGCTTTTTTATGTTGCTGTGACTCGTGCGAGACGCAAGTTATATATAACATGCGCTACAAAAACTAAAGCTTTTGGGCATGACACAACTCAAGAGGCAAGTATTATTTTTTCTCAAATACAGGTTTAAATAAAAATTTATTCTTTGCTTGTGTCATAAGCAATTGCAGCGTGATAGGAACTTCTAACCAAAGGTCCGACTTGATAATTTTTAAATCCGAGGTTTTTGCAAAGAGTTTTAATATCTTCGTATTCTTCAAGGGTATAATATTTCGCGACCTCTAAATGTTGTTTTGAAGGTTGAATATATTGTCCTATGGTCACAATATCAACTCCTGCCTGTTTCAAATCAATTAAAGTTTCTTCTATTTTTTCAAAACTTTCTCCAAGCCCTATCATCATGCCGGATTTTGTTACAATATCAGAATTTTCTTTGATATATTTTAAAACTTTTATTGAAACATCATAATTTCCTTGAGGTCTTGCGATTTTGAATAAATCTTTCACGGTTTCAATATTGTGATTAAAAACATCCGGTTGAGCGTTTATAATTGTGTCTAATGGTTTTGATGAGCCATCACCCTGCCCTCTCCCGAGGAGAGGGTTAAAAGCCCTGAAATCAGGAGTTAAAATCTCTATTTTTACATCAGGTGATAATTTTCTGATTTCATAAATGCAATTTGCAAAATGCTCTGCACCACCGTCAGGTAAATCATCTCTGGTAACAGATGTGATGACGGCATACTTTAAACCGAGTTCCTTGACGGCTTCAGCTACGTGCTTTGGTTCAGCTATATCCAAAGGTTCAGGGCGAGCCGTTGAAATATTGCAATAACGACAATTTCTTGTACAAACATTTCCCATAATTAAAAAAGTTGCAGTGTTATGCGAATAACATTCTGCTTTATTTGGACATCTTGCGCCCTCACAAACCGTGTTTAAACATTTTGTTTTTAAAATTCGACGAACGGTTTTTGTTTTTTCTGTGTCGATAATAGGTCGTTTTAAATATTCAGGTAATCTTTGCATAACTTTTCACCACTAGATATAAGCTTCATCTTTAACGGTTAAAGGCATATATACTTTTACACAAAAGCCACATTCTTTGTTTGAATAAAGTCTTATTTCTCCACCCATTGCTTCAACTAAACCTTTAACTATATATAATCCCAATCCCGTTCCTCGTGTTGTTCTTGTTGTTGAATCATCTATTCTTGTAAATTTTTCAAATAAAGTTTTCAATTTTTCTCTTGGTATTACGTCATAATCATTTTTAACGCTTACTACAAGTTGGTTTTCCAAAACTTCATAGTCCAAAGTGATTGGAGAATTTTCTTTTGAATATTTGATAGCATTTTCTATTAAGTTTACAAAAACTTGTTCAATTCTGTCATTGTCAGCTAAAATTACTGCATCACAAGATTGGATATTATTAACGATTTCTTTTCCTGAATCATTCTTAACAAGAGTTACGGAATTTTCTATAACAGAACTTATTTCAACGGGTTTGATATCAAAATTAATATGCGCACCTTCTATATCAGGAATAACGAGAATATCTTCTATCATTCTTTTTAATCTTTCTGCTTGCCTTTTAATGGTTTTTAAAGATTTTTGTTTTGTTTCTTCGTCGATTTCTATATCCTGTCTTAAAAGTCTTGATGTGTAACCTTGAATACTTGTGAGAGGAGTTCTGAATTCATGACTTACCGTATCTATCATATTTGAACGAAATTCGTCCATTTCTTTAAGTTCTTTGTTTTTCTTCTTTAATTGGATATGAGATTTATGGATTTGGCTAACCATACGGTTAAATTCCGTACCTAAAAACACAATTTCAAAAGGAGTAAATACGTTTGTCAGAAGCCTTATTCTGCGTTCATAATTACCTTTTGAAATAGCTATTATCGCTTTAAACAATTGTCGAATGTTTGTGTATAAATAGGACGTATAAAGTCCTACAAAAAAATAAACTGCGAGGGTTGAAATAAGAATTGAAAGAATAATTTTATTTCTGTTATAGTCGATAGTATTTTTTGTTATTGCTTCTGTCGTATTAACGATAATTGTGACGTCCGGATTAGTTTTATATTTATATACGAGAGGCTGGTTCTTTATTTTACCAAAAACTGTTGTCGTATCTATTTTAGGGTCTTGTGGTAATTGTGCAAGACTTTGTTTAAATACATTTTCTTCATAATTAACTGCACCAACCAGTTGTTTATCAGAATTTCTTATAACATATACTTGACGTTTATCATTACTAATTGTTCTAAAAACATTTTTTCTCAAATTTTTTACATCAAGAACGGCAACCAAATATCTTCCGTCTTTTAATTGTTTTTTATAAACAATTGAATCATTATCTAAATTGTATTTTTTGAATTTTGATAACCCGTATTCAGGAACGATAGACAATTCTTTGTAAAAAGAAAATTTTGTCATAATTGTATCTAAATAGTCATTTTCTTTCTGAGGAGAATTATAATATACAAGCGTTGATTCTATTTGAGATAATTCGTTATTGATTGAGCTTTGAAAAACATCAAGTTCCTCAGAAACAATATTTGCAATCATGACAGCAGCATCTTTAAGCTGTTCTCTGTTGGAATGTTGGTTAACATTATTAATAATAAGCCCACTTATAACCATTGGGATAAAAACAGCAAAAAAACTTACGAGAATTATTTGTTCTGCAATTTTTAAACGTCTTTTGCTGAAAAATTTAGTCATTTTATTCTCCAAACGGTGTAAGCTTGTATCCGACATTAGTTACGGTGTGTAAGTATTTTGGATTTTTAGGGTCGGGTTCAATTTTATTTCTCAAACCACCAACATGGACCCTTAACATTCTTACATCTTCATCTCTGTCATATCCCCAAACTTCTTCTAAAAGTGTTGCTAAAGTTACGGCTTTATTGAAATGCTGGATTAAACAATATAAAATTTCAAATTCTGTTGGAGTAAGTTTTACTTTTTTGTTTAAAATAATAGCCTCTAAAGTATCCGGCAAAATTTCAATTTCTCCTACATCAAGGATTTCGGATGAATTATATGCCTCGACTTGTGGTTGATTTCGTCTTAATAATACTCTTATTCTCAACAGAACTTCTTGGATATCAAAAGGTTTTACCAAATAATCATCTGCGCCACTGTCAAAACCGGAAGTTTTATCTCCAATAGTACCTTTTGCAGTTAGCATAAGTATAGGGACATTGATTTTCGCTTGGCGAATATTTTTGCAGACATCAAAGCCATTCATTTTCGGCATCATAACATCCAAAAGAATTAAATCGTATTTGTTATTAAGAGCTTTGTTTAATCCGTCCATGCCGTCTTTTGCAGTGTCAACAAAATACCCACTAGATGCTATGTCAAATTCCAATAAATCACGAATTTCTGTATCATCATCAACGATTAAAATTCTTTTCTTTTCGCCCATAGTAATCCCTCGATAGTCTATATTTATATTTTATTGAAAGGTAAAGCAACAGTCAATAACTGCTAAATTTTTCCATCCCAACATTTTCTTATAGCTTTTTCGTAAGGGCTTGCTGTAAAAATATTTGTAAGTTTATCTTTAAATACGAGTTCTCTGTAGGGTTCCAGTGCCATAAAATTATTTTCAGGGGCAAAAGTTTCAGGATTTATGTTTTTAATAAACTTGTCGGATAAATCACAAGCAACAGCTTCAGCAGAATTTCTTGTACTATAATCTCCTATAACTTGAGGCAAGATTGTACAAGTTTTGCCAAGAAATTTGTCGGATGCTTTTGATGAAATACTTTTCAAATGCCGTTCTACAGCTTCTTGTTTACCAAATTTTTCTATTAAATGATTCATATGTATTGAATGAGAAAATTCGTGCAAAAAGATACATAAAAATGAATCATTTGGCATAAACCTTAGATGATATAAATAATCAGAAAAAGTATCAATATCATCCCAAAAAGAATTCTGTTCCGGATGCTCGTTAAAGAAAATTTTTCTTTCGATAGTAACTTCATCACTATTTTTTATTTGATCTGTATAAAGTTCCGTAATATGACTTCCATGTGTACTTTTTGCATCTGAACCGGTGTCAAGTTTATTAAAATCTTCCAAAAAAATTCCGTTAGGCAAGGCTAAATTTAAACCATACTTATTATTAAAAGCCTCTATTATTTGCATGCATTTTAAAGAACACCACGCAACGACTTTGTTATTTTTAAAATCAGCTTGAACATTATGTCTTTCAAATTCTTTAGAAATCTTATTTATATCGCAGTGTCCAATTTCCTGACGCATTTGTGCTGTCATACCGGCTTGAAAGTTTATATTATCTACTCTTTGAATATTCATATCATCATATTAAAACCCTGAAAAAAAATTTTTTGTATATATTTGTTTTAATTTTTAAGAAATATTAACCCTGAAAAACCTTGATTTTACTAGTAAAGTATAAAAAACCTATAACTTTAGTATAAAATTTGAAAAAATCATTAAAGTTTTTGAAAATTGTGCCGTTATATAGATTAAGAGAAGATTATTTTAGGAAGGTAATATAATGGCAGACAAAGAAGAAGAACTCGGAGCATCACTCTTTTCAAGAACTTTGGATATAATGGAGAATGATCCTTTAGAAGAAATTTTTGCTCTTAATATGGGTGATTTTATTTCAGAGTTTCTTATATCAGAAGATTTAGCAAAAAAAATCAGTAAAAGTGCAAAAAATAAGACTGAAAAACTTAAATCTCAGTTGAAAGAACTGGTATCTATATATTCTTTGGACAATACTCTTTGTGTTTTAGGTTTTGATTCTAAAGATGAATATGTTGTTTATAATTCTATAGCAAAAACTCTGACTCAAATTTTGGATGTTGATGCATGTCATATTTACTTAACAAATGAATTTACAAAAGGTTTAAATTTTGATGATAAACTTTTAGGTTTGGTAGGTTCATCAATAGATTTTGATGAAGATATGTATGCTAAAAAACTCGGTTATACAAAAGAAGACAAATCCGTTGTAGTACAAGCGTTCAACGAACTTGAAAAAATACAAATTAAAGATATTTCAGCCGTAGATAATTTTACGCCGATATATGAACTTAAAGAATTTGATGTAAAATCAATGGCTGTAGTTCCTATGCACAATAATGCCTATGTTGTAGGTGTGATTGTTATAGAAAATTATAAAGAAAAAACTATTAAACGTGCATATATGAACTTGTTAGAAACAATTGCAAGACTTTTTGGTACATCAATGCACCTTCAAAAAGCTGTTGAGCATGTAGAAGAAATTATGTCAGAAGAAGTTTCTCCTGAAGAATTGCAACAACTGCGTGCCGAATTAACGGCTTTAATAGGGGATTTGGGAACACACCAACAAGCATTTGTTGAAAAATTGGCAAAAGCAGTTGACGAAAAAGGTCAATATAAAGTTTCTCATTCACAAAATACAGCAGAGCTTTCTAAGAAATTATGTAAACAATTAGGTTTAAACGAAAAAACAATTGACTTGGTATATTATGCTGGTCTTTTGCAAAATATCGGAAAGATTACGCTTCCTGAGTCCTTGTTTACAAATAAAGGTAAACTATCAAAAGAAGAATGGGATAAATTACAAAACCACCCTAATGTCGGTGTAAATTTACTTATGAATATCAACTTCTTATCAGAAGTTATTCCGTATATTCATTATCACAAAGAACGCTGGGACGGTTGTGGCGAACCTGAAGGCTTGAAAGGCAATTCTATTCCGTTTGGTTCAAGAATTATTGCTGTTGCAGATGCTTATACTGCGATGACTTCAGACCGTTCATACCGTGATGCAATGTCAATAGAAGAAGCACTTCAAATCGTAAAAGAAGAAGCCGGAATTAAATGGGATCCGGATGTTGTCAATGCTTTATTCGAAGTAATCAAAGCGAATTAAACGCTTTGGGCTAAAGCATCATAAACTTCTTGAGAGATAAGATTTTGCTCAACATCTTTATGCATAATTTCAAGAGCTTTGTCTTTAGGTAAAGCCGGCTTATAACTTCGTTCTTCCGTAAGTGCCGAATACTTGTCTGCCGTTGTGATAATTTGTGCGCTCAATCCATATTGAAAATTATTATCAATAGCAGGATATCCGTTCCCTTGAGGGTTTTGATGATGATATTTTATTAAATCAAGAGTTTCTTGATTTATTCCTTTGTTTTTTAATAGTTCATAACTTAACTCGGGATGTAGTTCAATAATTTCTCTTTCGTTTTCGGTCAGTTCGCCTTGTTTATTTAGAATTTTATCAGGAATCAATATTTTCCCATAATCGTGCAGCATGGCTGCATTTTGAAGGTTAACCAGATTTACTTGATTTTTTAAATCAGCAGAAAGTGCAGAATACATTTTAGCTGCAGTTACACGGGTTTCTGTTAAATGTCCGTTTTGCAGATTTTGTAACTCTTTTTCATTAATTTTAACCGGCAAATTGTATTCAGATAACAGTTCTTTTATCCTTGGATTTTTTTCGGCACAAGCTTGTATTTCGTCAAGAGTTCCAAAATTTTCATATATCGGATTTGTGACGAATTTATCTTGCCAAGGGTTTAAAACCGGCGACGTTATATTCGATGTGCCGTAACTGCTTTTAAACGTTACTTTGGGAATATTCAGATTTAGGGGAAAATTGTAAAAATACGTCATTTAATAATACACTTTAACACTATAGTATTATTAAGTATTTTTTTAATAAAAAATTGCTAAAAATAAAGTCCTTTGTAAAGAAAAGTTAAAAAACTTTATATAGAAAAACAATTTTCAAGAAATCTGTTTTTTAAGATAATTATGGTTTATGCTCGATATAGAGAGGTAATTTATATTTACTTGCCAAAATTATGACATCATCAGGGACATCATCAAAAGTTTTAGCATTGTCTTGAATTAAAGCTATTACCAATGGGTCTTCTGCTCCAACTTCATTAATAGACACTGAGGTTATTTCGTGTATCATTTTTTGATAAACCTCTTGGAGATATTCTTTGCTATATTTGATACCTTCAATTTCAGTATCAGTAATTCGTTCATAAAACTCAAGTTTTCCTAAATAATCTGTAACGGCTTCCGGGATGCCTTTAATTGGTTTAATCCCTTCAAATCCCGGTGTATAGATGCCGGAACCAAAACCATTAATTTTATGATATAAATTACCACCTTTAACTCTATTTTGTCTTGAAGTTGAGAATATTGCATAAGTATGGCCGTAGCCGTTTCTTGCGTCGGTTAATTTTCTAATTGATGTTGAAAGTACCATACTATAATTAGGATTATTATAATTTGTTATAATATTTTCAATCTTACGTGAAGGTGCTCCATGTATTTGAACGACAATATCTTCTTTTTTTGTCCCGGGAACATAACCCTGATGTTTTTCAGTAAGGACATCCGGCATGTCGTCTATACTAATTCCTCTATATTCATATTCAATACCGTTTATATTTCTTGTGTGTTTTGGGAAACTTTCATATTTCGGTCGATAACTTCTGGTAGTAGGTTGAACAGAATAATCATCATTGGTTTTCCATAATATATATTGACCAATTGACGCTTTTCCAATTATATTTCTAATTTTT
>JAKSUP010000279.1 GCA_024408905.1 bacterium | reverse complement strand
AAGGCATCAAATTTATTTGATAATTCTTCAATACCACTTTCACTTGAATAAGTATCACTATCGGCGTCTGCATCTCTCAATCTGTCGATTGCAGCTTGTAATTTCCCTTTCGCTTCTCCCGTCAAGTTGCCTTTAACTTTTTCTGCTTTATTTGTTAATGCAGTGATATATGTTCCCATAAGATCTTTAATGGCACTTTTTATATTTTCATCTTCTGTTTCAAGATATCTGTTGCCGACTAATGTAATAATTCTTCTTGACTCATCATCTTGTTTGCCATATTTTGTATTCCAGCTGCTTATAATGTCAAGAATGTGGTCAGCGTTTTTCTTTGAATATGCATCAAAATCAACTAGTCCTTGAAGGTCTGCTTCTGTTGCATTTCCTGTGCTATCAGAAAGTTTAGATAAAACTCTTTTTAATTCAGGGATTTTTTCATCAACTTCTGTAGAGGAGTATTCATATCCTGCTGCTAATAATTTATCGTAATATTCATTTTTGAAGTCGCCATTAGGTTCTGATGTCAAAACATCTTTTATAGTATCAGGACCAATTTTCTTTAATGCTTCTTTGAAGATTTCAAGTTTTTCTGATGCACTTTTTTTATCTTTAGCTTGATCAACAGCATCTGCTATAATATTTTTTTGTGCATTTGAAATTCCCGGATAAGATTTAATTTGATCTAATAATTTTTTACAAGTTTCAACATTTGCTTTTTCTACTGTAGTTCCTTCACCTGTTTTGGTGCTGCCGGAATTTTCTCTGTTGCCAACTCTATTGTTATAACCGTAACCATTATTGTTAGCCCAATTGTTATTCCAATAATTATTCCAATAGTTACCGTTGTTCTCATCATCATCATTATTATTGCCACCATTATAGCCAAAAGGAACCATATAGTTTACAGGATTAGGTGCAGACATATAATCAAACATTGGAGAATACCAGCAAGAAGAAGCTCGGTATTGTCCAAATCTTGCCCAATGTGCTTGGCAATTTGCTGCTAAGTTGCTAAATATTGGTGGTGCAAATAAATATGGGAATGTCATATTTCGTCCTCTTATTATTCTCGTATATATATAAAGTTTATGTATGTAAAAAAATTGACTTTTTTGAAGACAATTTGTTACAAAACTTAACATGTTAAAACCCATGCTAATAAAGTGTTTGACATGTTTTACAGTTATGTAAACTGTACCTTTTTACGCTGTTTAATATAACAATGATATACTCTTGAAATAACTTCTTGATATGTTATAATAAGGTCGATATGGAGGGAATATGGCAAGAGTATTAATTTCAATGTCAAACGATTTTTTAAGTAAAGTAGACGGTATTGCAACTTCTGAACAAAGAACCAGAAGTGAGCTTATCAGAGAAGCTTTGCGTGTATATATAAAACGAAACAAAATTTCTAATAATGTTAAAGCAGAAGAAAATGCAACTATTCTTAGTGAATTATTGGATTAATATTTGAGTTTTTATAAAAACTTATTTGTTAAATTTACCAATCATAAAAACATGCCAAAAACCATGCCAGCATGGGTTTTGGCATGTTAAGTTTTGTAAAAATTTACAAAAAGCATGGTACACGATTTTAAAATTTATAGTAACATGCACTTATCAACTATCCCCAAATCTCCTCCCAAAATTATTAGAGAAAATACTTATACTGACTTCAAAAGAGGTCAGTTTCTTTTTGGTGGTAGGGGTAAATATGGGGTGGGGGTAAATGGTTTTTTTTGGGGGGGGTAAATGGTTTGGGTAAATAGAGAAGGGTAAATAATTTCGGGGTAAAATTCTTAGTGCCTCAGCGTCTTACTGCCCTAGTGTCTTAGACATACCCCCTCTGTCACTTCGTGACATCTCCCCCGAGGAGAGATAGCAGCCACATAGTGCCTTAGTGCCTTAGTGCCTTAGTGCCATAGTATCTCAGTGCCTTACTGCCTTAGTAACTTTTTATCCATATCTACATCTTCTGGGCAAGTATATATTTTTTTTATTTTTTTTTAAAATGAATTTATGAAAAAAAGGATTTTATCAGTCGTTTGCGTATTAGCAATACAAGGAGCTTTATCGCAAGTTCCGACTTTTGCTGCCGGCACAGGGTCTTTTGTGCAATATTATGATGCAGCACAAAGTTATTTGGCAAATGGTCAATATTCATCCGCAATTGTTGATTTTAGAAAAGATTTAATTAATTTAT
>JAKSUP010000278.1 GCA_024408905.1 bacterium | reverse complement strand
CCGTTTTTAAATCTTATCCACTTAGCATCACGACTGCCTAAGTCAAGAATGGTAGAATTTTCTTTATTTACATATTTTTGCGCTCCGAGAGCAAGTGTAACAATCTCATTTTCACTTGCATTTGACATGTGACCGCAAGAGCGATCAGGTACGAAATTCATCATTTTTACAATACCGGACGGAATTATGTAATAATAAAAATTTTCCTTATTTTTGACAAAAAATTCTCTGTCAAAACAATCTTCATCGCTTATAATTTTAGAATATGTTGTTCCGGCATCCAAATAAATCATAAAAATATTATACTTGAAAATTTACATTACAGTAATTATAGATGTTAAGTGCAATTTCTTTATGCTTAGAATTTAATACACCCTTATCCTTAAGAATAGATATTACTTTTAAAATCAAAGTTTGATTTCTGCTTTCCAAAAGGGTTTCCAATTCTTCAACTTCATTAACATAATCCAGAGCGAAAAATACAAAGTCACTTTCATCATACAATTCATCATACAAAAGGCTTTCCAGCTTTGATGTATTAAATCGGCTTACTAAATCATTCAAAAATTTAATTTCGTCCTTTGTATTTTTATCGGAATCAAACAAATATTCTTCATTTGATACCAATTCGGAGAACTTATCCTTTGCCATTCTTATAATAACAGCGGAAGTACTTTCCAAATGTTTTGAAACAATATATTCAAAAGCATCTTTTAAATCATAACTGCAAACGGCAGAAGGCGGTATTATATCAGGTATAGCATTAATAATGTTGGCAATAATTAATAAGCCGTTTTCAAAATCAGTTTCCAAAAGTTCACGTAACGGTATAAGATACGGGATTTCTGATGCAATATTTTCAGATAAGCTAGTTTTCTTCATAGTATCAATTATTTCGGGCAAAACGTCCCTTGCGCCATAAACAACAAGAAACTTTACGGCATTATATTTTTCAAATTCGTCTTCCGAATTCAATTTATTTATAGCTTCGTTTTTCGAAATTTCATCATTCAATAATGAAAGTACTTCAATTGAATTCAAAGAGAGTGCTTCAAAATCCGATTTTGCAGTTTCTCTTATTTGAGAAAGAAGATCTTTAACATTATCCGAATTCGCAAATGTAAAATATTTCAACGCATAGGCTTTTTGAAAATTACTGCCGTTAAGATATAAATCTTTCATTCTTACAAAAATTGCATCTTTACCGAATTCATGTAATACTTGCGCAATTACCGTATCATAAGATGAAGAATAAATATCCAAAAAATCCAACAAATTTAAGTAATTGTCTTTATTGCATGCCTTTAAAATTCTTTTTGCAACATTATCTTTTATAAAATCAAATAAAAAATCATCTTGATCGACAAGTTTCTTAAATAATTCTGTATCAGAATTATTAATCATAGCTTCAACAATAGGTTCATACTCAGCCGGATTTTTTCCTGTGAGTTTCTTTATTAATTCCATAGCGCAAAAACCTAAATTAATCTAAGTAAAATACAGTGACAACTTTGTGGTTTTCTTCCGCATATTCAACTGCACCATGAAGAGTCTTACTTGTATGCGATAAGAAACAAATCATTTGATTACAATCATCAATAATTTCTCTGTTGCAAACTCTTGAAGCATCTGCAAGTGTCATCATAGCTCTGTCCGAATGTTCAACTATATTCGGAACACCAATCAACTGGTCTTGGACATCAGAAGGTTGCTGACCGATGGTTTGCGGAAGTATAACCTTTAATTTGTCGGGATTAGACTTCATAGCACCACGAATAGCAGCTGCATTAGTTCCTGAAGAACCGCCCGAAGTTATTATAGTATTACCTTGCATAACAAGAGCCGTTGCAAGAGTTTCTATCATTTGTTGATGTGTAATTGCAAGATTTCTTGAACCAATGATTGCGATTCTTTTTGCGGGCTGTTTTATGGTTGCAAGCTCCATTGCCAATTCATCAACTGTATCGGGAGAATGATCCGCCACATCCATATCATCACTAACAGGAACCATAATAGAGGGGTGTTGTTCCTCTTCTAAAGAATCTAAAATTTCAATCATTTTACCACCTTTTGTTAATTGCAAATTAAAATTATTTTGTGTATGCTGAATATAATACCATAAAATCAGTCATTTGGGAATAGGGAATGGAAAATATTTTAGAAAAACTTAATTCGGAACAGCGTGATGCCGCTACAACAACCGAAGGAG
>JAKSUP010000277.1 GCA_024408905.1 bacterium | reverse complement strand
TCATATCATTATTAAATCTGGATTTGAACTCTGCTTCAGGCATATTTTTTACAGCAGATAATATTGTTGCAATAATTATGTTCTTAAGTCCATTTTGGCGTATAGTTACGATATCATCAATGATTTGGGGTCTAAATATTCCCTCTTGTTCTGATAAATGATTTCCTGTTGCAAGAGCAAGTATAAATTTACAGTCCTTTATTTTTACACCATTTTCAGCTAATTTATAAACTGCATTAAATTTAACTTCATCAAATTTTCCTTTCGTTTGACATAAAGCCAGATAATGCTCTGCTATTTTGGGATAAGCACAAATTTCAGAAAGTTTTTCTTTTTGTTTTAGTAAATTTGGTTCAACCTCCAAATTTTGTTTAGATTGTTTCTCAAAAATCAATCTATCTTGAGTATGTGATAAATCGATAATTTCATCAATTGATAATCCATTTTTTAAATTTTCATCAATCCACATTTTTAAATCTGTAGAGCAAAGATAACTCAATTTATTATGATCTTTTTTATAAGCTTTTTTGATGCATTGGAACATATTATCAATATTTAAGTTGTCACACAGTTCTTTTAGCAGTTCACAATCGTTATTATTAATAAGGTCTATAATAGTTCCTATTAGCAGCTTTGGAATTTCATGACTATTGCATAATTTCATTAAATATATAATATTACCTTCTCTTGTCATAGAGAAAATTTTTGAAATTATATTTGTTGGATAGTCACATCTATATAACATATCAAGGATATCTATTTTTGCTTTTGCATCTTTTGAATCAACAAATTGCATACAGCTTTTAAGAGATATGGGCAAGTTGTCTTCTGTTATCAAGTCAGTATGCTCACATACTTTATCAATCAGATCTGCTCTTGCGTTTGCAATTTCTGGAGTAGTGATGCTACATATATTATCTGAAATATATGTTGTAAAGCCTGTTATATTCAATAACTCCTGATGTGCCACAATCCTGTCAATAAAGGATGTTCTCGCCTTTATAATATCATCTATTGGAATTGATTTATGAAACCTCGAATACCAGAAAGGGGTTTCAAGAATCATATCTACATCATCTGTACAAAGAGTGTTATTAACAAACTCCGGATATTTTGCCAACTTTTCTGCCAAAATAAGATTTGCTTTATTTATGAAATCTTCTTTTATTCTTCCGTTAAGCCTTTCATCTTGATTAATTTTTGATACTAATAACTTTTTCTGTTTTTCAAATTCTTCATCACTAATAGTATTTGCTTGTGAATTATCAGAGACACTATTTTCTACATACTTTTCTGTAGAAAGTGTAATTGTTTTTTCATAAATATCAAATTGTGTAGTGTTTTTTAAAGATAAATCCATACACGCTTTTCCGACAAGCAAGCCTGCAGGAATTGTCGCTAATGGTTTAATTTTACTTAATAAAGTTTTTGTATATTTAGGTGAATATGGATACAATTTTATCATGACATACCTAACACTTACTTTATATATAAAAATCTCTAAAAAAAATTTTTGCTATACCTAGCAAATTATATTTTTTTATGTTTTTATATTGGACAAGGGTAGATTTATGTTGAGAAAGGATAGGATATGCGTATAAATTCAATCAATAACACACGAAATCAAAGTTTTAAACAATTAAAGATAGCTCCCGATGCAGGGAAATTAATACGACAAACTGCAAGCATATCTTCAAATTCAAGATGGGCAGAATTACTTGGAGATATAGAAAAAGCCAAATCTCGTTTGCAAAATACAAAATGGGGCGACATTATCGTTGATATCAAAGATAATGATTACGTAAAGCCTGCACGCCTTGTTTTTTTAACACATTTAAGACGCCCAATATTTAATGGTTCAGTAATAACAACAAAGGAAATACAAGGCAATTGTGTTTATAGTGACACCCAAATTAATGGTAGAGTAAGCAAAGGAACCGGAATATCCGTAACACCTTATGATTCTTTACAAGAAGCAATAAATGTTATAGAAAGAAATGAAGCTGATGGAGTATGTGAATATAATAAACTGGCAGAACCGTATCCAATTTGTGCAGAAAATGAAAAACAAGTTGAAAATCGGTCTAAAATTCAAACTTCATTAAAAAATCTAGGTATATAGTATTTTTTAATTACATAATATATGGCTTGTGAAATTAAATAGATATAATACGTTTATATTGTTTTTTTAATTTTGATAATGTTTTTTCTAAA
>JAKSUP010000276.1 GCA_024408905.1 bacterium | reverse complement strand
ACACTAAACGAACAATATTGTTACAAATCTTTACACTTTCCCTGTGTAATACAATAATAGTCTGCATTTCAACGTGTTGCAATTGTTAAGAGATTGTTACAATTAGAGTTCGCTTAAACATATATCCACAAATTTCCCCACAATTTACACTGTAATTACCTCATTATTTACCTCATTATCTACCCAATTATTTACCCCCTCCTTTTGCATTTGGATTTTATTTTTAGTAATCTTAACATATGGAATACAACGGAACAGATAAAAGATACAACCAATACAGCCAATTTTTGAAAAATAAATTTGGTGCAAAGGTTTATAAAATAACTCTTGATGCAGGATTTTCCTGTCCAAATCGTGATGGCACAATATCGGATTGTGGTTGTATTTTTTGCGATGACGGGGGAAGTTTTTCCCAAGCACATTCAAAATTTCTACCTATAGAAGAACAGGTTAAAACAGGTGTAGAAACACTGACAAAAAGATTTAAGGCACAAAAATTTATGTCTTATTTCCAAGCATTTACCAACACATACAAACCGGTAAACGAACTGGAAAAGATTTATACATCTTCTCTTTGCCATCCGGACATTGTCGGAATATCTATTGGCACAAGACCTGATTGTGTTGATGATGACAAACTGAAACTCATATCCTCATTTGCACCCGATTACTACACATGGATAGAATACGGACTTCAATCAGTTCACGACAAAACTTTATTAAAAATTAATCGTGGACATGATTATTCTTGTTTTTTAAAAGCTTATGAAAAGACAAAAAAATATGGAATTAATACCTGTTTGCACGTTATATTAAATCTTTTTGAAACTTATGATGAAATGATGAAAACTGCAAAAACTATAGCAAAGCTTGAACCTGACGGTGTAAAAATCCATATGCTCGTGGCACTGGAAGGTACAAAAATTGCCGATATGTACAAAAACGGTGAAATTACTTTTATGTCAGAAGATGAATATGTCTCAACCGTATGCGATTTTTTAGAATATTTACCACCCAAAACAACAATCCACAGACTAGCCGGAAATGGATTAAGAACAGAACTTGTTGCTCCGCGCTGGATAGGGAAAAAGCTTGACACGCTTAACAGAATAGACAGAGAATTCCTTCGCAGAAATTCTTGGCAAGGGTTTAAAAATTTAGAGATTTAGCATATAATAGCCCTATGGATAAAAAAATTATTTCAACAAACAGAAAAGCATTTCATGACTTTTTGATTTTTGACAAGTTTATTGCAGGTATCGTATTAACAGGAACAGAAATTAAGTCCATAAGAGGTGGCATGCTCAACTTGAAAGACAGTTTTGCAAAAATCGAAGATAATGAAGTTTTCTTATACAACATGCACATATCACCTTATAAACAGGGTAACCAGTTTAACCACGACCCTGACAGGGTGAGAAAATTGCTGTTAAAAAAACAAGAAATTTTAAAAATACTAAACAAAATTAAGAAAGAAAACTACACAATTGTTCCTTTGGAATTGTTTTTATCGCATGGTTTTGCTAAAATAGAAATAGGCTTGGCAAAAGGCAAAAAACTTTACGATAAAAGGGAAAGTATCGCGAAAAAGACTCAAGAAAGAGATATCGCGCGACAAATGAAAAAGTGAGGTCGTTGATGTTCAACAGAGAAAATATTTTAAAAGATCTTAATGCTGAAAACTACTACATAGACAAGCACTCTTTAGATTTGTTTTTGCATGATTGGAAAATTGATTCTATCTACGAAGACGAAAGTGGTTTGGAATTCTATGATGACCTTGCTGTTGAGAAAATTAAAAAAGGTATCTCCCTCAAAGCTCAAAGCTACACAGATGAGCAAATTATTGCCAAATTAAATAAAATGGAAGCAAAAGTTGAACGAGATGACAAAGAACCAATTCAACCAATAATGGTCGCTGATTATTTGCCACAAACCGAAGAAACCGAAGAAAACGAAGTTACGGATTTAACCCCAACACAAAGCAAAAGTTTTACGCTGGATGTAACTTCTCAAACACTTCAAATGCTTGCTGAAGCCGTTGCAAAAAAAATAAGTGACGACATCACAAATTCCGATATGGCAAAACGTTTAATAGAAGCTGGCGGCTACAAAAAAGATAACGAAATATTAGCCAAACAAATAGAAGAACTTTTACTTTTTGTCCTGACTGCAAGAAATGGCTTTGTCTTAAGTGTCTTGAGGAGCATAAGAAGAAAGAA
>JAKSUP010000275.1 GCA_024408905.1 bacterium | reverse complement strand
AAATAAAGAACTTCCTAAAAAAGAAGAATTGGATATGCGAGTTGCATCAGGCGAACTTGTTTATGTAAGTGATTACAAACGTTCGGACGGAACAAAAGTTAGTGGTTATTATAGAAAATACCCAAAGGGGTAGAAAATAGGGTAAAGTGGTAAAGGGGCGTATCAAGCTGTAAATTAAAAAATCAACTTGCAATAATTATTTATAAATGTTATCCTAAACGAAAAAGGAGTATGTATGAAAAAATTTCTATTTTTGTTGTCTGTTATGTTGGTTTTTAATACGGTCGCAAATGCACGTGATTATATGGAATTGGGTTTAAAAGAGGCAAAACATGCTCAAAAATACAGCACAGCAGACAAGATTTTTGATGCATCAAAAAATAGTAATCTTTCTACAATAAATACTCAAATAAAAGACCCTAAACTTTTATGTGTTGATAATTCAAAAAAAATCTCTGACACAGAATTTAAGAAAAAAGTACAAAGTGATGAAGCTATTTATCAAACCATTAAGAAAAATCTTGATGCAAAACAGACTGATAATTATAGCAGGCAAGCATACCAAAGAGATTTTTATAAAGTATACAGAGTCGCTGACAAAATTATTCGTGCAAATAACCTCGGTTATATGAATTGGAGAATAGTTTTTTTACCTGCTCCGACTACGTTTAACGCAATGTCAACCGAAACAAATTGCATAATAATTTATTCGGCCCTTTATGATACATTAATCGAAAACGAAGATGCATTTGCTTTTGTTGTGGCGCACGAAATGGCTCATTCTATTTTAGGTCATAGTGTTAGAACTGCAAAGATTGCAAGGACTTTGGCTAATAAACCGACTGATGCAGCAGAGGCTTTAGTCTACGCTGCAGCATACAAAAAATACACAATAGAATCCAAAAATATGGAATACGCTGCTGACGCTACAGCTGCTATGCTTATCAAAAAAGCAGGGTATGATTTGGATGGTGCAACGGAAGTTTTTGGTTTTATAGATACTTTCGGAAAATCACAGAGAGAATTTAACAGCACCCATCCTTATGCAGAAAAAAGGATTGAAAACTTCAACCAAACAAGAAACTATTTTCTTGATGATAAATTTGTAAACGAAGGAAGAAGAAATATCTGTAATTCAAAACCACTTACGGCAAATTATTCTTCTGACAGAAAATCTATTGTTATCGGAAGAAATTCGGCAAATACAAGCGAAACGTCTTTTCGCCCAGAAACACCTAAAGAAATTTGCACAAGAGTTGCGTACAAAGCATATTTGAATGGCGAATTTGAAAAATCTTTAAAATATTTTAACAAGTTATTTGAAATGAATAAAAGTAATTATGCAGCATATCTTTATGCGTCTTATGCTTGTGAATATTTATACAAAGAAAATGGGAAAAAATCTTACTTGAATGATGCAAAGAATTATGCAAAATTTGCACAAAAACTTGCCCCAAATGATAAAAATGTAAGTGAGCAAATAGAAGCACTATAGTGAATAGTTATTAAGGCACTAAGGCACTAAGATACCAAAGCACAGGTTGAGTAGCTGATTGGGGAATTAATGACCAAGCAGTTTTGCTAGCAAAACTGCATCAGCAGGGAGTGATGGTTTTTTAATCTGCATTTTGTATTTATTCATATTTTTTATTGCGTTGTTTGCAGAAGATAAAATATTTTCTTCAGTAAAAAATTTTACTGTCAAATATCTTGGGTTATTAGTCGGCATATATCCTTTAGGGTCAATCGACAAAGAAAACCAGTCGGATTTATTTCCTTTTGTTACATAAAATACTAAACTCTTAATTTTTGAGAACAAACCTTTTTTAGGGATTATTTCCATATCAACATTTTTTGTCAGCTCATACAAATCTCGGCTGACATTATTCAAAATGCCGTTTGAAAGTCTATTAGCCTTTCTTGTAATAGGTTTTAGACTTGTAAACGATGTTTGGTTGTTTGTTGTGATGGGATTAATCATAGATAAGTATTAACATAAAAATTTTATAAATACAAACAGAGCGAAACGCTCGGAAAGGAATTTTATATGGAACAAAATGTAATCCAACAAGCAGAGATTACTGAAAGAAAAATGACTGAGCCGGAAATATCCGAAAACTCTGAAAAATTTTCTTTTGACAAATCTCAAAACACACAAATCAAAAATGAAGGACAAGCTGGGGTAAAAGCCCCTTCGAAAGGTTGTGAAGTTGAACCTATGTCTACAGAGAAAAGTGAAAAAGCCCC
>JAKSUP010000274.1 GCA_024408905.1 bacterium | reverse complement strand
AACCAGTTCCCTATTTCCGCAACCAATGCAACCATTCTCATTCATCAGGCGTTCATATGTAGATTTTATGTTACAACCCTGACTTCTGATACTCATTTCACACTTTGGGCATTTAATTTCGTACAGTACTCCATTCTGCTCTAAACTGTCCAAATCAGTAATAGGTTCGCCAATAGCTTTATACGGATAATCGTCACGCAAATACGCAGGAGTTGGTTTCTCTTTTTTTTCTTCAACATTCGGAACGGCTGTTTCTTTTTTCTTACCAAGCATAACCTTTCTCCAATCTGTTTTTTAGTCTCGCTTAAATAAATCTCTTGTATACACCTTTTCTATTACATCATCCAAGCAATTGTCATATCTATTGGCAATGATGGACTGGCTCATCCTTTTAAATTTATCAAGGTTATTTACAACTTCGCTACCAAAAAAAGTTTCTCCTTCCTTTAAGGTTGGCTCATAGACAATAACTTTTGCACCTTTTGCCTTAATGCGTTTCATTACGCCTTGTATACTGCTTTGGCGAAAGTTATCACTGTTGCTTTTCATTGTCAAGCGATAAACTCCTACAATGATTTCTTTTTCCTTGTTTTGGCAATAATCTTCTCCGGCACTGTAATATCCTGCTTTTTCAAGCACTCTATCGGCAATGAAATCTTTTCTGGTTCTGTTGCTTTCTACAATGGCCTCAATCAGGTTCCCGGGAACATCTTCATAATTGGCAAGAAGTTGTTTAGTATCCTTCGGCAAACAATATCCTCCGTATCCAAAAGACGGATTATTGTAGTAACTGCCAATTCTCGGGTCTAAGCAAACACCATTTATAATTTCCTGTGTATCCAAACCTTTTAGTTCTGCGTATGTATCAAGTTCGTTAAAATAAGATACCCTCAAAGCAAGATATGTATTTGCAAAGAGTTTTACCGCCTCTGCTTCAGTTAGTCCGACAATAAGAGTTTCAATATTTTCTTTGATTGCACATTCCTTTAAAAGTTCTGCAAATTGTTCTGCCTTGCGTGTTAACACATCATCATTTTTATCTGTACCAACAATAATACGGCTTGGGTAAAGATTATCGTACAATGCCTTTGATTCTCTTAAAAATTCCGGACTGAAAATAATCCTATTCGTTTTATACTTTGCTCTAACCTTTTTTGTATATCCAACAGGAATCGTTGACTTTATAACCATAATGCCATTATCGTTATACTTCATAACAGTCTCGATGACATCTTCAACGGCAGTAGTATCAAAGTAATTTTTTTGCGGGTCATAGTTGGTAGGTGTAGCAATAATTATATATTCCGCATCTTTGTAGGCTTCTTGTGCATCAAGCGTGGCTTTTAAGTTAAGGCACTTTTCTGCAAAAAACTTCTCAATTTCATTATCCTGTATAGGACTGATTCTATTATTAATCTTTTCCACTTTATCAGGAACAATATCAACTGCCACAACTTTATTTTTTTGAGATAGCAGTGTAGCTAACGAAAGACCAACATACCCTGTTCCGGCTATGGCAATTTTCATATTTACTTTCCTTTCGTGTTCGTCAGAATAACAATTTGAGTTTTACACAATATTAAATAGTCCAAAAATATTCTTAACTTTTTAAACATAATTAGTATACACTATTACAGCAAAAAAGTCAACAAAATTTTAGAAATTTTAAGGTTGACATAATTAGTTTTTTAAAATATAAAAAGTTAAAAAATTTGCATAAATAAAACATTTTTTCACTATAATGGGTAATAAATCAAACTAAAAAATATGGTTAACATAAAATTTTAATAATCAAGAAAAATTTACACAAAATATAACGACTGTAAAACTAAGTTACAGTTCTATATTTGTATAATACTTTTTGAGGAGTGAAAACAATGTTTGACAAAATTTGCTTACTATTATCGATTATCGGAAGTTTAAACTGGGGACTTGTAGGTTTGTTCAGGTTTGACCTCGTTGCATGGATTTTTGGCGGTTCTGACGCAATATTAAGCAGAATAATTTACACCGTAATTGCACTTGCCGGTATATGGTGCATTTCTCTTTTGTTCCGTTCGGAAGACGATAATATCGTAGTTGCAGACTAAATATTAAGGTCAAATTATAGACAAAAGCCTCCGGAATATCCGGAGGCTTGTTATATATTATTACAATCCAATCAAATCTAGTGTATTAAAAATAAGGAAGGCAACAGTAAAGAGATCGCCCAATATATTAATACCACTACCAATCTCCGCCGTAAAATCCAGGATCATCACTACC
>JAKSUP010000273.1 GCA_024408905.1 bacterium | reverse complement strand
TCGGCGATTGGCGATTAGGGATCGGGCCCAACCCCCAATCCGCATCCCCAATCCCCAATCCCAAATCCCCATGTTTATCCACCTATTATGAAGCTTTAATTTAAAAAGAATATCTTTATTCAAACAATATTTCTACCATATTTGCCATTATTTTATATCTTATTTTCTCATACACGTAGCTACTTTTATATTAGAATTATCATTTTCTTTTGGTTGCAAAAATTATATCATAAAACAAGCTTTATACCAATGTTTATTTCATTTTTTATTTAGTTATATAATAATTAATTTCTATTATTATTTTAAATAAAATCAAAAATATCCTTCTATATATAAAAACAGAGAAGTATGTCCAAAACATACTTCTCCGTTTAGAAATTCCTATCTTAGGTTCTTCTTAGATTATAGGTAATTTTGTATCAAAACAACCGGTGTTTGACGATCACCACTACCTGTCGTTAGGTCAGACAAAGATGAAATCAAATCAGTAATTTGTCTCGGAGTAGTTCCCAATGAAGCAGTATTGGTAATATCTTTTACTGCTTTCCTTGCTTCCTTCTCTTCAGCAACAATCTTTTCGATTTCTTCTGATGTCATACCTTTATGTTGGCTTGCGATGAACTTAAGTTTTACTTCTTCCGGAGTTCCTCTAAGTCCCTCTGTATATCCAGGTGTAGTTGTTGGATCAGCCAACTCCCAAATACCTCCTACAGGGTCCTTAAATGCTCCATCACCGAACACATAGGATTCAACTTTCTTTCCAGTTCTTTTGAACACTTCTTCTTGAACCGCTTTGACGAACTTATCGCAATCTCTTGGCATAAGCTTAAGATCATCATTGTCTTGAATGTTGCTACCATAAAGACCAAATCTTTCATTATAACCACTGCCATCTACAGGTGAATTCATAATTTCAGAAAGGTCAAGTACACGGTGAGCACCATTTTTCAAAAGGATTCTCTTTACCATTGCTCTTCTGTGAATGCTGCATACAAGGATATCTCCACAAATTGCAGGAACTTGAGCAAAGTCATTACACATGACAATTCTTCCCTTTTCCCCGCAAATTCCCTTGTATATTTCCATGTAATCCTTACCTGTGAATGGATGACAAGGTTTGCCAAGTTTTTCATAAAACTCTTCTTGAGAAAGTACATCACGATACGGATTTACTCCGCTTTCCATCATAACTTCCTCAGGAACAAGGCGGTTTCCAACTTCGTCAGTCGGATATGTCATGACAACATAAATGTTCTTGATACTAGGCATAGCTGCCACAGCTTTTAAAATTGCCATGAATCTGTTTCTGCTTTGAATAGGATCCACTACAGCAATGGAATTAGCGCCTGCAAATTTTGCTTCAAGATCTTTCACAATTTCTGCTTGAGAAACAATGTTGTTTTGGCCAATGGCCACAACTGCTTCGGTTGTTCCTATTGCATCTTTATCATGAATCCCTTCAATTCCTACTGTTGCAATTACCGAATCAACAACGATTTTGACAACGTCGTCACCCGGCATGATGATTGGAGTTTTTATTCCTCTAGAAATAACTCCTGGTTTTGACTTTTCGTGCATAGCACAATTACCTCCTAACATATAATTATATTGTATGGATTCTACAGCACTTGCTGCAAGCGAATTTTATCACGGTATGGCTTCATTGTCAACCTTTATGTAAACATAATCGTAATACATAGCTGTTTTTTCTTTTTCATCAAAGCTAACAAAGAATTTTTCTCAACAAAAAAGAGAAGGTTGCAATAATTCTACCTTCTCTTTAACTTGCACTTATACTGATTCCATATTCTCTTTTAGATGCTATTTTAGATAGTATTTTATTAGGACTTTTTTTCTTCTTTTTCAATAGATAAATTAAATTATTACCTATCACCATAAACATCCTCCTAAAACAATTCTAAAATAGTTTGTTTTCTTTCGTTTTGTTCACATGAAACACTTAATCAAATGAACACTTGTATATAATAACATATTTCTTAAAATTTTTCTAGTATTTTTAAAAATTTTTTAAATTTTATAAATAATAATGAAAAACTGGTTCGGCAAAGCTTGCCAAACCAGTCAAATGAGATTCTGTCTTAGATTGTCTCAATGATAACCCTATAGCCATCCTTTCTGTCCGGATCGGGTTCGATTATGGATTCTTTCCACTTGGAGTTAGGCCGCCCCACACCGTGAGCATCATCGACCTTGCGCTTTTTGTCAAGAGCCTCCTTGTAAGTAAAACCATGTTCATTGTCCCAGT